>JAKUNY010000050.1 GCA_022451765.1 Candidatus Poseidoniaceae archaeon | reverse complement strand
TCACCATAGAAGTCGGATGCTTGAACGAAACTCTCGTGCGCACTGATGGGCGTTGAGGTTCGAATTGATGCTGTTGCAGTGTATATTCCGTCGTTTGCCTCTCGGTCCAATCCCTGCCCATTGTCGTACAATGTTACCCATCGATTGGTTTGTCCAAGTGGCTTGAGTACTCCAAGATCTGCGCGCACGAGACGAATACCATCAGGATCTTGGACTCGAATTTCGATTGCCTGTTCCGTATTGGAATCAGCTCGCAGCAAGGATTCAGTGGTTGCAAGAGAAAGTGTAGGTGGTGTGTTTTCCACGGTCACAGCCAAATCAACATCGCTTGAACTCGGTTGGAAATGGTGTTCCGATGCTTGTGTCTTCGTCACGAGAATGGCTGAGCCAAGCTCATCGGTCAGGCGCACCTTGAGAAGACGGACCCCGGGAGTCATTCCGTTAGGTATCACAAGTTCGCAGGCCCATCCCTCAACTTTGAAACATGCAATTTCTTCTCCACCATATTCTCTCAAATCGACGATTACGGAAGCAACACCATGGTAATCGAGAACATCGAGGGTCATGAGCGCAGCGCCACCGCGTATGACGGTCTCTGGCTCAATGGACACATCGAGGATTCGGGGTGCTTGATTCTCAACCGTTATGTTGGTCGAAAACACGTCACTTTCACCCCACTCATCGATGACTTCAACGCTGATTTGAAGTTGCCCTACTTCCACTCCCTGAACGGAAACCAATGTAGTCCACTGATAATCACCGATGGTCTGATCGCCATCAAGGCCTCGATCATTCATGGAAACGGTTCCAAGTCCAATCGAGGAAAGGTCAACAACAACACTGACAACATTCCAATCGGGATCGTCGACTGTAGCGACCAAATGCGATGGGGATGCTCCTTCGCCGAATACCAATCCTTCCATCAATGACAAGTCCAAAATCTGCGGTGCCGTGTTATCATCTGCAGAAACGATGCTCGGTGAGAGTATTGCATCGACTGCTTGTGATTCGTTGAGGAGAGCAACCTCTTCGTTCTCACCAAATTCAATTTCAAACGAACGTGTGGCGCTTGCGAGGAGACCTGCCAACGGACCTTTGTGGACGACTGAACCCTGAGCGGTTCCAGAAACTGCATCGCTGTATGTTCCAGTCCAGTGAATCACGCTTAGATTTTTAGCGTCTCGCGGCTCAATCGTCTCTTGGCCAGCGGTGACGGTCAAGACGATTCCGTCTTGAGCGAGGAGACGGACCACATCGCCGGTCTCCATCGGGACGGGAACTAAACCTGCCTCACGCCCAACCGATATGTTACCAAGGGCCTCTTCGACTTCGGGCGGTGTCGGCTCGCGCTCGATTGGACTACGTTCAGGACGCTCATCCCCGTTGGAGGGATCGGGGCCTGTTTCGGTCCAAACAAGTCGCACGGTCCGATTGTCCCAATCTGCGTTTGTCGCCTGGTAAATGTAAGAATCGTTGTAATAGGAACCAACTCCACTACCTCCGAAGAAATTACTACCTCCTGCACCGGTTACGTTGAACCAAGTCTCGCTGTGGAGAACATTCACGTCGTGTTCAACAAGCGTGTGATTGAGTTGTTTTCCTGTTTGCTCAATGCTTTGAACAACACCAAATGTTCCTTGAACGTCTCCGGATAAAGTACCGTCAACGTGGATATCGTCGACCATCGTAATCCCATCCTCAACACGGTTGTGAAACGTGTATACAGTTCCGTTGACAACCATTGAGGCGTTATCTTCTTGATCTTCAAATCCGAACGTTACATCGCCCCGAACGACGTTCAACTGGTCAACACGTTCTCCGTTTTCCCAGCGTTCTAGCGCCTCGAATTGATCGAGTTGAAGGTTGAATTCTGACCCATCTTCCTTGAGTAGCATGTCCGCCGTTGCTTCGAATTGTGTGTGCTCAAGAACGCGTACGCCATCGATATCGATTGTTTCCAGCAGGAGTAAACTGATGTCGCCATTAACGTCGAATTCTGCGTCGTCTTCTTGGCCGGAAACAAGCAATGCACCGAATGCTTCCAAGCGAAGGCGTTCTGTTGCGACGTTCTCGATGTTTGAGCGGTTGAGGAGGGCATCACCTACCCTGGCGTTGATGCTTGTTACCAACCCATCCTCTTCAAGTTGCAACAAAATATCGCCGTTTCCGCGAGCTTGTATGACCTGTGAAGTCAACACGCCTGATGTGACGGTTTCATTTTTCCAAAACGATTCAAAATTGAGAGAGAGTTCGGTTGTTGAATTTTCTGTGATTTCCGATGTGAACAACGTCCCATTCCCTAACTCATAGGAATTGAGAACTTCTCCTATGCGTTGCTGCCAGCCGTTTCCTTCGAACAGGAGCATAAACGATTGATTTCCTTCGTTTGTTTGGTAGGTTTGTTCAAGCGACCAAGTTGTTGAGGTTGTCACCTCATGATCCGCCATGGGCTGGTTCCAAGAACCAACTGTGAACGTACGCTCAACAACAACGGGCGATGGAAGCACGACTCCATTGTGACTGTTTATGATAACTTCAATCGAGATAGTGTCATTCCAAGCAACCGCTGTGTCGAGAACAACACGAGCCGTAAGTGTGGCAGTACCCTCCAAAAACGTTGTTTGAATCGACGGGAGAAGGTCGGTGGAGCCACGCAAATGCTCCACAGAAACATCATATTCATGGGAAGATGAATCACCAAACGAAAGCAGATAAGCGTGCTCGTTACCCAAGGAAGAAGAACCGTTCCAGTCAGAGGTAATGGTAACCGTAGGTGCGTCTTCTGCAGAAACAAGATATGTCATCGGCGTCAACAAAAGAAGGAACACGAGCCCAACACTTCGGTAACATCCCATGCCCAACCCTTTGCGCCGCTCCTCTCTAAGGGTGTTGGCGGTTTGCGTCAACAATCAGAGGTTCAGGATGTAGGCGAACAGGAGAGGTGCAACGATGGTCGCGTCGCTTTCAACAACAAACATCGGAGTCTTGGCATCAATTTTCCCCCACGTAATTTTCTCGCTTGGTGGTGCGCCTGAATATCCGCCATAGGATGGACGTGATTCAGAGATTTGTCCGAACCAAGACCACAAAGGAACATCCCTTTCCAAATCTTGGTTGAGCATGGGCACAACGCAAACTGGGAAATCTCCAGCGATTCCTCCTCCGATTTGCAAAAAAGCAAGAGGTGTTGTTTGAGCTTGGTACCATTCTGCGAGTTTTTTCATGTACTCAATTCCTGATAGTACGCAATCGGATTTGATGTGTCCCTCGAGAGATCGGGCGGCAAAAATATTGCCCATTGTCGAATCCTCCCAACCCGGAACAAAGATCGGCAAATCCAATTCAAAGGCTGCGTAGACCCAAGATGATTGCCGATCTCCATCGCAATTGTTCATCATTGATTCTGATCGCAATGCTTCAAAGAAATACTGATGTGGCAGGTTCCGAATCGAGTTCATGGAGGCATGCTTCCAAGCATCCATGAGATGTGTTTCCAGTTCACGAACCGCCTGTTCCTCTGGGATGCAGACATCCGTTACTCTGTTCATTTTTTGTTCAAACAATTTGGTTTCATCTTCAAGCGATAAACTCCTCCAGTTCTCAATCGAAGCATAGTAAGGTCGTGCCATCATTCGAAAAACATCTTCTTCGAGGTTGGCACCCGTGCAACTGATTCCAGCGACATGGCCCTCTCGTATGAGAGGGGCAAGAAGTTGGCCAATTCCAGCAGTACTCATTGCTCCAGCGAGCGTAATGCACAACTTCCCGCCTGATTCTATGTGCTTGTGTAAGGATGCTGACATTCTGGCTAATTCTCCAGCATTAAAGTGATGGAAGTACGATTCAACCATTCCTCGAATACCCATCTTCAAGCCTCCGGAGGTAGGAAGCGGTCCACGCTTTTTTCTTGCATCAAAACAATTCTTGGACAGAGGATACGCAAGGCTTGTTTTAATTGCGTGATAATCGTCGTTGGATCCGTATTTCCGCACGTAAAAGCATCAATGGCCAGAAGTCCACGATCGGAATAGCAATGGGCACTGACGTGGCTTTCATCGATCAAAACCACTGCAGCAAAGCCTGGTGGCGAGACCGTGCCATCAAACTCTTCGACGTGCGCATGCACCTCTCTTGCCCCGCTGCTTTCAATTGCTTTCTTCATCAAGACAAGCATGTCATGTCCTTCAAAGGAAACGTTTGGGAAAAATTCGGTGAAGTCCAGAAAAATGTGCTTTCCGCGTGCATTGGAATTCATTCACTCACCTCCACTCGATTCAGAAAAGCCCCTGAAATTTGCTTTTTGCCGATTGGGCCCAGACGTCGTTTCCATTGGCTTCCATGTTCCTTTCCGACGTGCAGAGACGTGACTTGCAACAACGTTGGTGGCCAGCATTGCAGCAGTAAACTGCGTCAATGGAGAGTCTTCTTGAACACCGATTTCATTGACGTCTGCACTTACGACAACTGCATTCTTTGCGTTGAACAATGTCTGAATGGTTTCCTGCACTTGCCAGTATGTGAGACCCCCAGGTACAGGCGTACCTGTTGCGGGAACGAGAGTCCCGTCGAGCCCATCGATGTCGATTGTGAGATGCACCGGTCCTTCAATTGATGAGAGCGTCTGCAACCATCGATTCCAGTGATAGGACCCGTTTTGTGGAGATTGGGTATCTTTTGCAAAGAAGGTCGTTATTCGCTCATCGTGAAGCATTCGTTCATGCTCTTCTTTGCTGTATGCACGAATACCAACCTGCAGCAGGGAGGCAATGCCTGCGTCGAGTGCTCGCGCTGCTGCGCATGCATGCGAATATGGTTCACCGTCCAATTCGGCTCGTAGATCTCCATGTGCATCAATTTGAACAACCGTCAAATTGGATAAGTCGTTCTGAACGAGAGGATGTTGTCGAACAGCCTCCATAATTGATGGCAATATTCCATGCTCTCCTCCGAGGCAAACTGGAAAACAGTCGCCCATGAACCAAGGGATAAGATAACTCGTCATGGAATCCAGCTGTTGCAAGAGTGTTGCTTCATCGCCATCCCATGAGGGTACAGTATGAATCGACAGACCAGCAGGCAAGTCTTCTCCAAGGTTTTCGTCGTACAGTTCGACTTGTGTAGAGGCTTTTATGCAAGCTTCCGGGCCGGAAGCTGTTCCTTGACCATACGAGGTTGTCAATTCGTAAGGGAGCGAGAGAATAGCAATGTCAACATCGCCGCTGACTGGAGCGAGGTCAAGAAAATTCGGCATCTGCTCGTCCTCCATGTGGTTGGCGCTGTCTCCGCGCTTCTAAGTATTACCAAAATCAACAGTGAAATCCCTTCTCAACCGTGGTTTGCAAGAAAATCAGCCGATGTGTTAATATACATCAACAACCAATATACAATAGTGTTCTCGAGTAGAAACTCGGGGCGAGGTGATAGAAGATGGGAATGACACTACAATCGTTGACACAAGCAATTCAACAACATATCGACACAGAAATGGATGCAGAAGTTGCAGCGGGCATGGCCGAGCACGCACTCGGATTCTTTGGATTCTACAACCGTATTATTGACAATGCCCTCGAACCAACCGACCGAAACTTGTTTTACATGTTTCAAGATTACGACCTCTTGACAACAGAATCAGAAGAAACAACGCTGTGGGATGGACGCGAGTGGCGAATTCACTACTGGAAGTTTAAGCCCGACCTCAAAGAACGCGTTGAATCTTACATGCAACGCCAGCGCAAGCCAGAGGACATCGATCCGTTTGCAGACGTCTATGGAAGCGATGGACACTCAATCTGGACACGTGAATCTGAAAAGGTTCAGAATCCAAATGCCTTCACCAGCGATTGGTGATATCTGCGACCAAGCGTTTTTGTTTCACCGAGGATAGGGTGTATCATGCGTGTAGCAGTCGGCCTCGTCCTCTGCCTTTTCTTGGCTGGGATTACACCCCTTGCTAGCGCCGCAGCAGATACCGATGAAAACGCATGGCCTGGCGAACCGATTGACAATCACGTTCACATGACTTGGGCAGCATTGACCATGGAAGTCAACGAATGGGCAGATGATAACCCGGATATTGTACAACTGATTGACGCCGGGAAATCTGAACTTGGCAGGTCACTCTGGGTCGTTCAAATCTCGGATTGGTCCATGGAAACCAAGGCCAATGGTGATGCGAAAGAGATCGTCTACATCGATGGAGGTCACCATGGCAACGAATATCTCGGCACAGCACTGGCTTGGCTATCTGCACAATTTTACATCGAAGGCTGGAACGAAGGAAACCAAGAAGTTGTTGATGTTCTTCAAACCACCGAGCTTCACGTGCTCATCATGCTCAACCCTGATGGGAATGACATCGATACGCGATGGAACATCAATCAAGTCGACCTGAATCGAAACTATGATCACTATTGGAACACGTGTCCAACAACCCAACCCGGAAGTGCTGCATTCAGTGAGTCTGAAACCGCAGCAAATGCGGAATACATGAATGCCTATGTGACAGATGCAGATCTCTATGTGACAATGCATACCGGCGTGTGGATTATTCTCTATCCTTGGGGAAAATGGGCAAGCCAACCCTCCGATTGGGAATTGTTCCATGGGATACGTGATGAAGTTCATGCCAACATCTCAGACATACCGATTCAAAATGCCAACCAAGGACTCTACCCCAACTGTGGGACAAGCAGAGATTATGGATACGGTGTCATGGGAATTCCAACCTTTACCTTCGAAACCGATGATGAACAATTCATCCCAGGTTCCGTGGAGGCTTTGAACGAACGTTTGGATGAGGAAATGGACGTCATGCGCTACCTCATCACCAACGTATGGTATTGGCGCGCTCGCCTTGATGTGCAAACCATTCAAATTAGTGATGATGAAGTAACCATCGATGTTGACAATCTTGGGCATGCATCCACCAGCAATGCGAGCCTACAATTCGTGAATTCCAACGGTGAAGTATCTTGGACATCTTCTCTGTTCTCAGTCAATGCAAGCAATTCTACTGTGGCTACTTTTGATGCAACGAACCTTTCCTACTCCAAAGACGGTTCGTGGCAATTGTACTACCAAAAGCGGGTCATCGATGCATCGAAATGGGTAACAGAGTCCCTCGAAATCAACGCCACGATGGTCGATAATGGAGGAGAATCGAGTTTCCTCATTGGCTACGGATTGTTCAATCCAACAACGATTCTCGCTGCTTTCGCGGTCATCTCGCTCATGCGAAAGGACGAAGATGAATCGGTCTGAATCTCTGAAAACGATTCGCAAGGTTTCAAGTGTCTCAAGCGATTCGGCGATAACGGTGAAACCATGCAAATTAACGTAAGCCCAAGCCACAACATCGACGGAACCCTCATTCTTCCACTTTATGAAGGAACAGATATCGTACCCGAAGCACATGCAACAGGCTTGCATGTTGCTCTCAAAGGTCAAATCAACCGAGTCCTTGCCGATGGGGATTTCAAAGGCAAGGAGAAATCTACCATGACTTTGATCGGAGGCGAGGGTGGAAAAGCCATGCTCGTAGGACTTGGAAAGGAGGAAGATGCGAACGAACATGCCTATCGCAAGGCAGGGGCTGCGGTCATTGCTGCTCGAAAGAAGACCCATGGCACGGATTTGACTGTCCGCTTCTCAGGAGCAAGCATCGAATGCATGGGTGCCTTCGCAGAAGGCATGTTGCTCCGTGATTACTCATACGATGAATACAAAATGCAAAAGGACGAAGACAAGGAAGCAGAGCGAAATGTACGCATTACCTGCGATGAGGGTCAAGAAGAAGCATTGGAAGCCCTGGTTCAGAACCATGTTGGAGTTGCATCTGGAGTCCACCTCTCACGAGACCTTGGGAACTGCCCTCCAAACGATATGTTCCCCGAGGCATTCGCTGACAAAGCATGGGAATGGGCAAAGGATTACGACAATGTCGAAGTAACCATCATCAACTACGAACACGCCATAAAAGCAGGCATGGGTGGTTTGGTTGCAGTCGGAATGGGTTCCTCTCGGAAACCATGCATGGTCATCTTCGAAATGAACAAAGAACAGCCCGGTCGCTGTCCTCTTCTCGTTGGAAAAGGAATCACATTCGATACAGGCGGTATCTCGCTCAAGCCTGGTGCTAACATGGATGAGATGAAGTACGACATGGGTGGCTCTGCAACGGTCTTTGGAACAATGCAGGCCTTGGCTGCAACCGGATACGACGGGAAAGTGGTCGCAATCACGTGCATGGCTGAAAACATGCCAGCAGCAAATGCTCAACGACCAGGTGACGTCATCACAACGCTCTCTGGAAAGACCATCGAAGTTCTCAACACCGACGCAGAGGGTCGGCTTGTCCTTTCCGACGGACTTTGGAAGGCTGGCGAGTTCGATCCTGAATTCATCATCGACTTTGCAACACTCACGGGAGCCTGTGTGGTTGCGCTTGGTCACGAAGCGACTGGACTCTGGTCCAACGACGACGACTTCCGTACAAAAATCCATGAGGCTGGGAATGCCGTTGGTGAACTGGCTTGGCCAATGCCACTTCTTCCAGCATTTGAAAAGGAAATGACTGATTCCAAGATTGCTGATACACGTAACCTTGGCGCAGGACGATGGGGTGGAGCAAACACCGCTGCAGCGTTCCTCAAGCAATTCGTTCCAAATCGAAACTATGACGAAGACGGCGAACAAATCACGTGGGCACACATGGACATAGCAGGAACCTATTGGGGCGCCAAGACCAACACCATGGTTGGCAACGGTGCAACTGGAATCCATGTTCGTACAATGTACCATCTCATAACAAACTGGAACAACTGAATGTGATGGTATGCGACAGACTGTTCTCTTTGCTGGAATTGTCTGCTTATTGCTCAGTTCTGGATGTCTAGGCCTTGTCTCCAATGAGGAGATTCAAACAAAGCTGGTTGTCGATGTCGATCAAAGCACCCAACTCATCGAAACATCTTACGAGCAGGGTGAAATGATTTCATCCTCAACCGCCACATTTACGTTTGATTTCTCGCAAACAGATTCAGACGTATCCGTCCATACGTACGGAATCGACGTCGACGATGGTCGAACATTCGCCATAGATGCAAGCGAACAACAGACAATTTCGCTCGACTTTGAACGACATGGAATGTACATCGTTACTGCCTACGCAATTGATTCACGGGACATCAGGGTGCAAGAACTTCATACCCTCGTTGTTGAACAAGTGATCACCTGGGCGGAAGAGAACACAGGAAACCCTGAATCCATGTTTTTTGAAGCCAATCCAGGAAACGATGGCCCTCATCCTTCCTATTTCGTTCTCAATTCAACGGTCAGCAACCCTGCTCCTTTCTTTGAAGTCAATGGACAAGATGTTGACTTGGAATGGGCAGTCCTCAACATCGATGGTCAATGCTTGGGCCATCGTGAAATAATTGAAAACGGTGATTCCTTCACTTGGAACACCATGCATTTCGCTCCAGTTGAAATGCATGAGATTGAATTGACCATTCGTGAAGGACAAGACTCCCTCGATGTGAATCAAAGGCTGGAAATACGGTACATGGCGTAAGTTCTTTGAATGCTAAACAGAGAACCGAGAAAGACTTAGTATTGTCTTCTCCTTCATCAGGAACAGGTG
>JAKUNY010000005.1 GCA_022451765.1 Candidatus Poseidoniaceae archaeon | reverse complement strand
AACGATGTACTTGGCATTTGGAGAACGTCCGGTACGCTCACCCGTTTCGGTTACGAGTGCTCCATGAGCGCTCAGTACACCCTCATTTCTTGACAAGGAAATATCGACCAGTGCATCGGTATCGAGGTTCCAGTGCACATCCCCAGATGGATTGATTCCATGTGCTGAGAGGGGAGTTGATGTCGGGGTGGAGGTCTCCGCCATGCACGTTGCTATCGCGGACCCTCTTTGTCCCTTTCTCTCCAGTCGCAATGAAATCCACAAGATTGCCCAAAGACCGGAGAAGGTTTCAAACGGGACTTTGCTAGGTCGTAAGCATGGAGGACGACGTCCCAGACCACGATTCTGTGGAAGATGATGTCCTCCGCCAGAAGGAATTCCGACGAGGTAGCGGAATTGACCTTGGTCAATTTGTGATTCAAGATCACGAAGAAGTCGAAGAAGAAACAAGTGTCGAGGTACAAGAAACCGATGCAGCAGTCGGTGAAATTGCATCATTGTTTTCTGGAAAAGACGAGCAATCGAACGAGCCCGGCGTAATCAAACGAGACGGCACAGTCGAAGATGCAGCGGCACCGGACAGTGTTACCGATATGGCCGTTCACGGTGAACGCCGGCTCGGTTTTGGCCTGCTTGCCGGAATGGTTCTGGTATGGTCCGTTTTAGGGTGGGTTGTAGGTACTGCCCTTCCACCGTTTCTTGGGGGGCCTCTCCTCATCATCATGGGATTTTCTGGTCTGTGGGTGGGTGAAAAGTGGATTCCAAATCCAACCATGCATCTCCTTGGTGTGACATGGGTCATCATTTCAATGAAAATTCTGTACGGATTTGCACTCGATGTTCACCACTGGGGATGGTTGGATACCTCACCGCTTGGAGCAGACCTGTCGCTTGGCATCTTTTTACTCACGCTGATTGGATTCAACGTCGTAATCGCTCAACGTCACGACGATGATGCAATCGCTGCTCAGGCCACACTCGTCTTGCTCGCTCTTGGGAGCGCAACCGGCGCGCTGTACGACGAAATTGGAGTGGCTGGGATGATCCTCCTCGGAACGCTATCGATGCATGGGCTTGCCTTACATCGCCAATCGGGCAATCTTGCAAGTCTTGGAATTGCTGTATCGTACCTTTGGATTGGGCTGCATGCTTTCTCAAATGAATGGTCGATTGCGAACATCGAGATTGTTTCCTTTGACGACGATTTGTTGTTGTTCATGCTGATGTTCGCCGTAACAGCAACCAATGCAGTTATCGCAACGCAATTCCACAAAGCAGACAATTGGTTCTCTGCTGCAGCCAAGGCGCTCGGCCTTGGCAAACCCGGATTGTGGGCTATTTCAGTTGGCCTTGGAATGATTGGAGCGCTGCTTTCAATCGCTGCAAACCGTGACGAAACTGGATACGCCTTGGCACAATTGCTGCTGCTCATGAGTGCCTTTGGTGGCTCTTACTTGGCCGTTCGTGGCGTTGAATGGAAGCGACTTGCTCCGTTCATTTTGTTTCCTGCACCGTTCCTGCTCATCCTTGTCATCCTCCTCAACCTCGAGGTGCTCACCATCGATGTTGCAAATTTGAGCGGTTACAGCATCTATGCAATTCTCACAGCGATTCTCACATCCATTGCATTGCTGAGAAATCAACAAGCTGTTTCAGACCACGTATTGTGGGTTGGCGGCGTTGTTGTTGTTGTTCTTCTTACAATCCTCATACCTGCCGAATCAGATGGTTGGCGATTGCTGGTTTCTCAAGCATTGGTATGGCTGGGCCTGGCTTTGTTGGGCGTTCAACGACAATCTCCTTCGATATCTGGAGTAGCAGTTTTGATGCCTTGGGTTTGGCTGCTTATGTTTGCTACCGATGTTGAATCACGAATGTTTTCGAACGACTTTATTCCCGTTGTATTGGATGAACAACACGTTGCTGCATGGATGCTGTTGTTGATCGTCCAGCAACTTTACGTCAATCTTAGTCAAGGCCAAGCTACACTCAATCTTGCGGGTCGACTCGCAGGATTAAGCGAGCTCGGTGCACGAGCAAGGGACTCAGGATTGTTGCAATTATGGAATCTCTCGTTCGTGCTCTCGCTCGTTTCCGTTTGGGGCATTGCACGAGTCGACGGTCTTCCCGCCTGGGGCCTTCTTGGGGTCATGGCCGCCATTCTCATCTTCCATGGAACATTGGTTGCCCTCGGTCAACATCGTGGACAACCGAGAACAATGTTGGTCGCATGGAGCATCTTCGGCCTCCACTTTGGTTGGAAATTTGGACATACATCCATTTTTGCCGCAACCCTTGTCGCAGGGTGTTCGTTGATGCTCGTCCACACCGACCGATTCCTCGAGGACAAGAACAATGTCAAGCGAAACCAGACAAACAGCATCGTTACGCTGCAGCTTCTGGTCATGAGTACATTGTTGGCCATTCCAGCTCTCCGGAACGAAGCATCGTTGGAGTTAACCAATTCCGATTGGTTCCCTCAAGGCGGCCAAGATGCGATGATGATGGGATTCATCTCACTGGGAACACTGTTCCATTACATGAGTCGTGTGACCAAAATGGACAAATTGCTGCCGCCAACTTTGGCAACGGTTGCGATGATTGGAATGATGCTCTTCAGTGGTGTGACGCTTGAATTGCAATTGTTGACCACGATGGCATTGGTCAGCTTCGTTGCCTCAGGTGCTTATCTTGCTCTTCAGGGCGAGTGGCGTTCTGGCCTTCGCTCCGTCGCTCGACGCGATGAACGTATCCAAGAAATTGCAGCGAAACAACGTGTCCAAATCGCATACAATCAGACCACGGAAGAAACCGGGGTCCAATTCATCGATCCAACCATGATTGAATTGGCTGAGAAGCAGAAAAAGCGAGCTAAACGAACCGGAACAACAGGGGAAATGGATCTCGAGATTGGCGATATTCAACATCGACCAAGCATCGTTCTCTCGTTCCTTGGGGTCACGATTTTTGCATCCGTCTTTTTTGCTTACCTCAGCGGCTCGGGCATCCTCGCATTGTTGTTGATGGGAGGTATTTCCTTCCTGTTCATCAGTCTTGCAAGGTTGCGTGCAGATTCGCTCAATTTACGACTGGTTGATGTTCTTGGTGTTGAGATACCAATCGCAATTGCCATGGCAGGATTGGTCTTGGTCCACCTCGCCTCAAGAATGACTCAGGGAACGGTTTTCTTAGAAGAGCAATACGATTTGCTCACGCTACTTGCAGCCCTCGTCGCTATGGGAAGTTTCGCATTGGTCGGCCGGGATGACCTCGGCGTTCGGATACCGAACGTTCTCGACATGGTCGTAGGTTTGTTGGTTATCGATCGCCTGTTTGGCGTTCTTGCTGGAGGAGAACTACCGATTCCAACGCTCACAAATCCGCTTGAGTTTTACAATTTGGCGTGGACAATTCCGGTATTCGGAAACGAGATTCTCCTCGTGCTTGCAGCCCTTCTCTGGGATTGGGTTGAGCGAGAGCGACAAAGGCGTGGATTGCAGGACCATCGTGGGGCTTTGGGTCGGATTTCATACGCTTTATCCATTCTGATTCTATCCTTCGGACCGGCAGCATTGTTGGCGTTAACTTTGATGCTCCTACGTGGGTGGGAATGGAAGCAACCTGCAGTCTTGATGGTCGGTTTCATCGTCCTACCGGTAGCCTTGAATGAAACCGTTTGGTGGATTGAGCAAGAATTCAACCTCACACTGTTTGAGGTTTGGATGTCTTCCATCGCCATCGGTTTGATTGGTTTGTTGGCTGGGAGCGTTGCAACCTACACCGATCAAGGCCTGTGGATTTCAGCCTCGCTGTGGGTTGCTCAGGTTCTGTTCATTATCACAGGTGTCTTGTCACCCTCTTTGCTGTTGTTTGTTTTACTGACGCTGGCCATGTCAACGACATCATGGGTGATCGGTGTGTTGACACTCCGCAGAGGTTGGCGAATTGTTGGTTTCCTCAACCTTGTGCTTGCATGGATTGTTGCCAGCGTCCTCATCTATCAAGGAATGACGTCCATGGCTGCACTCGCTTTGTTGCTCGCAACAGCAACCCTGCTTGCCATCATTACCTACCTTACACAGTCCAGAGATGAGTTGCTTGCCTCTCAATAAGCAACTGGATTAAAAGTCCGCAGCAAGAGATTCTGCACGGAACGCATCAACAACATTGCGTCGAATCCGGGATCAGGTTCTGAAAACCGTAGACTAACGCTGGTCTTTTCTTGTGTGCCGCTGTTTCTCAATCCGAAGCTGACGACCATGCCATTCAACCGACAGCGAATTAGCATCAAATTTGCTTCCCCTTCCAACCCGGTTCGCTGCCATTCTGTGACATTTCCGGCTTGGTACAAATGCATTCGGACCATGGATTCAACCGTATCGGATAACTCGTTTTGTCCGTCCCACATCCAACGATTTGGGTTTTTCACGCTCAGTCGTTTTTTCCAACCCTTCTGCATCGGGTCCTCACCAACGCCTTGAAGGGCGAGCAATGCAACAAGTAGGGTGGCGGAACCATCGCCGACGAGACTCCATTGGTTTGCGTCGCTTGGGTGTGGGGAAGGAAGAACAATGTGGCCTGAATCCTCGATACCGAAAAGCAACGGCTGGTCCCTTTGCTCTGGCAAGTAGGAAGCAAGCGCATGCGACAACCAACGGTCACCGACTGCAGTTTCAAAGCCTTCCATCGTCGATTGCTCCTCTACACTGGAGAGAAGTCGCAGATTCGATTCAATGCTTGCAGCAACTTTCCAAGGCTTTGGACAGGCCCGAAGAATTGCATCAGCGATATCATCGCCGTCAACAACTTCGACCCCTTCGCTGGTTTCTCTTGCAAGCAAACAGCGGTCTCCATCACCATCCAATGCAGCTCCCAGAATCGACCCTTCGCCTCGTGAGGAGAGTGACTGGATAAGCAAATGTCCGCTGCTTGACGTTTCATCCCAAGTCCATGATTGGCCAGGAGAAAGTTCGCCTGCGCCACAACCCTCGTTCATCGCAGCGGCTTGACTACTGACTTCTTCGACATCAAGTCCCTGACTCCGCATCCAATTTGCTAACCATGATGCAGCATGGCCTTTGGACGAATCCAGGTGAAGTTCAACAGATGAGGATAATTCGTATTCAAACAACGATTGGAACAAGTCCAACCTTCGCTCCAACCACTTCTGATGATTTACGGTGTGTTGTGCGTCGGGTTTCATCCATGCTTTTCGATCCACCTCGTCAATTTCTCGATCTTCCTGCGAAAGCGAGTAAGCCGTCTCTGAAACAAGTGTCTCGTAGGCTGGCATAGATTTTCGGCCGTGTGCATCAAACACTTTGATTCCGGAATCCGTTACAGGATTGTGACTTGCAGTGATCATGCAGCCCAGCCGAGCGCTTGTTTCGAGGACTGCGTAATGAAGCATCGGCGTTGATGAACAGCCGATGTGCACGACTTCGCAATTCGAGGCATGGAAGCCCAGCGTCAACCATGCTGCTAAGTTCTCGTTGTGTGGGCGGTCGTCCCATCCAACAACGACGAGGCTACCTTCTCCATCTTCTGGTAAGCAACGACCGAGCGATTCTCCAAGCAGTTTCATCAACTGGGGTGTTAGGAGTCGCTCGGCAACAATTTGTTCAAGCGCTCCCTCATCGTCGCATGCATCCAGAGAAACACGGCCACGAATTCCATCGGTTCCAAACAGATTGGTCATGGCCTTCCCTCATCGGAGTACGCTTCCATCAGGATGATAGCCGCTGACGGTCGTGTTTGGGTGTACCATGCTGGATTTACCGAGAACGGTTCCAGGGTTCGTGACAACATTGCATCCGAGTTGCGCATCATCTCCAAGGATGGCCCCAAACTTGCGCAATCCTGTTTCTCTGCGAACATCGTTGAGCCAAATTCCGATGTGTTTTCCATCGTTTCGTAAATTCGAGAGTTTGACGCCAGCACCAAGATTAGCGTTTGAACCCAGCACTGAGTCGCCAACATAGTTGAAGTGGGGTGCTTTTGCGCCAGGGAGGAACAAGGAATGTTTGGATTCGCTTGCGTGACCAAGTAGGCTTCCCGACATCATCCAAGTGTACTCTCGAACGTAGGCATGCGATCGAATTGTCGTATTTGTTTCGATCAAGCAAGGACCAATAAGATGGACGTGTGGCTCAATTGATGCTCCTTCTTGAACGTGGACGGGGCCCTTTCGTTCATCGATGGTCAGGTACTCCACTCCTGCTGGATGGTTTGATCCAAGTTCTGCCAACTTGGCATCGATTTGCTGTTTGAGGCCGGATGGGTTGTCCGGATTCAATAACGACCAGACTGGTTCTGTTTGATTCATCATGCTGCGAGCAGCATCAGATGAAAATAGAGCCTCAGGTTTGACACCGGCCGGCCAGTCCATGAAGGTTCGACGAACCTCGTCACATTGAATGTTTGGTCAACCCATTGCGTGATAGATGCGCTTCCCTGTGGTCGCGTCAAGTTTGAAACCAATTCTGTTTTTCATGTATCTTGGGATGAAATATCCAATCTTTCGTGCTGTTAAACCATGATTTCTCATCTTTCGCTCATTGGAGAGATAAGCAACGATATCAGCTGCTGAGCAACCTGGCCGATCTTCGATGTAGGTTGCAATTTCTGCCTTGAGGCGCTCCAATCGAGCGCTCTTCTGTGTCCCTTTTCCTTTCACTGCGGTCATGATGTATTCTTTGTTTGTTGAAGTATATGATACAATGATGGGATACCCGTGGGCGTCCCATGATTTTACCTGCAAAGGTTCATGAAAGGACGGTTGACCGAAAGTTCATGGGCGAAGTAAAAGCGGTTACAGATTCTGAGTTTGAAAGCACCCTAAATGACAACGAATGGGTTCTAGTCGATTTCTGGGCTGAGTGGTGCGGGCCGTGTAAAGCAATTGCGCCTATATTGAACGATCTTGCGAGTGAGCGAGACATCCTCATTGCGAAGGTCGATACCGATTCAAACACCATGCATGCTGCTCGTCTTGGCGTGCGCGGCATTCCAGCACTGTTTCTGTTCCGTAACGGAACCATGGTCGACAACAAGAGCGGTATGATGACAAAGCCTGCATTGACAACTTGGGTTGACAATCACATGACTGCTGATGATTTCTGAATCACTCAATTCGTTTACGACGCTCTGTGTCGGCTGATCCTACTTCACGAACGAGGCGTTCGCGAAGTGCTTCATGCAACCACATGCCTCGATCAAGTTCGATGAGTAGGCCGTAATCAATCAGGCGTTGGGGAGGTGTTCCTTCCCAGTCCAAACTCTTTGCAAGCCCTTTCCATGGGATTGGCTTTTCTGCAACGGCAAGCGTTGCCAAGAGTTCGCGTTCATCCTTTGGAAGCGGTGCTAAAATCTCCTCATCCAGGAACCGCAGCCAATCTTCATGCGTTGGTTTACCGTACAACTCAAGCATCTCAATCGCCAACGGATGGCCTCCTGTTCGCTCGTGGACATCGTTTGCATCGATGTCCTTTAGTTCAAGATCTTGCAACCATTGCGACGTTTCATCGAGCGTCAGACCGGCCAGGGGCAACTCATCAACAATTTCACGTGTGTGGACATCCCTACGATCGTAGAAATCCAAGGAGGTTCGAGAAATCAAAACAAATCGGAGCGGGGTTTTCTGTGAAATTTGCAGCAATGCTCCAAGGAGATTTTTCGATTCGGCTGCGATATGATGGACGTCATCCAGAACAATCAGCCAGTAAGGTGGTGGTCCGCCCGGAGTAATTGAAAATCGTTCTCGGACAGTGTAAGCATCGGTCAAATATGCCAGCAAGCGTCGTCGCCATGTGTCGACGTCAAGTGGCGCTCCAGGCCGCAATGGAAGCGTTTCAATGAGATTGTAAGGGTCATGCTTTTCGTCGATTCCAAATCGGTGCAAGAGGCTGACTGCAAGACCAACTTCTCGATCCCAGGGCTGACAAGGATACCAGCAGATGGAGAGATTGGGTTGTTTGTCTTGTTTTCCAGCGAGCCACTCTGCTACGAGAGTTGACTTACCAATGCCAGCGATTCCTGATACGATAGCGAATGCAGACCTGCCTTCAAACCACTCATCAAGTCGATTCAGTTCTTCATCACGCCCACGTACTTTTCTCGTTTGAGGCGCACTCGTGTGGTAGGTTGCATGGACACCAGCAAGCGGTTGAAGCCGTCCAGGCGGTGGAGGCGAGTCTTCGTCGTCTTGCTGTTTGATTAATCCAAACCGAATGTCACCCCACGTCAAGACTCCTTCGTGTTGTGCGTGCAAGAGGACTTGCAAAAGGGACATATCCGATGCTAATCGATCGGCGGCATCTTTGGACTCGATTTCGAGAAGTTGCCCACTCTTATCACGAACCAAGACTTTGGTTTCTCCAAGTCTGCTGGTTCGCAATTTTGCCATATCGCGCCCTTCTTCGGTCAATTGCCATGTTTTCTGTCGCCGATCATCGTTTTGGATGGAGCGCGTGTGTTCACTTACCCATCCCTTTCGAACAAGGTTTCGCATCGTGCGGCTTACATTTGGAGGATGTTGAGCACAAGCCTCTGCAATACCTGGACGTGTCAACGCTGCTGTGACGATGAATCGGTCAGCGAGATGGTCATGACGCAGGAGATGCAGCAAGACGCGGTCTGAGACAGCGACATTGACTTTCGGAAGCCCCTCGGCCATGTGTGTCTGTGGAGAATATCATGTTCAAGCGTTCCGATTCTCTGCATGATAATTAAACATAAAGACCACAATTCCTAATAAGTCAGGTTCATCCGAGGATTATGGAAAACAGGTTTCGCCGGAAAAAGGGCCTGAGTTGCCTCCTTGTTTTCCTCATGATCGGGTTGGTTCTCACCCCTCTCAGTGTACATGCTGCCGACAGCGATGGCGACGGTGTTGACGACACTCTGGACGACTGTCCATATGCGAGCGGCGACTCGACCGTGGACCGTGATGGTTGCCCAGATCGAGACGGTGATGGGACCTCGGACCTGCTTGATGGTTGGACCAGTTCAAATCCAAACTTTGTTCTTGATGGGAACAACCCACGCTCGACCGATTACAACGATGTTGAATTCTCCCCAGATGGTTTGGAGGTCGCAACATCGAGCGGTGATGGATACATCCGCATTTGGAACACAACCACTGGCCAGAACACACGTTCTGTGATTGCGGTTTCCAACGGTGGCGCTGGGAAGTTATCCTGGTCTGATGATGGCCGATTCATCGGCGTTACATCGCAAGCTGCCGATGAAGTTGACATCTACTACGCATCAAACCTTACCTCATTGCACGGCGCAATTTCCTCAGATGTCGGGGGAGGCGACTTCACCTACGACATCGATCTTTCACCTGACGGAAGCAAGGCTGCAATCGCAATTGGACGCTCCGGAAACAGTGGAACAAACGGTGTTGTTCGGGTCATTGACGTGATTAATGGCACTGTCATGCAAAATCTCAACCCCGGAGGAGAAGACCGTTTCCATTCTGTTGATTTCTCGCCAAGTGGATCTCACATCGCGATTGGAACAGTTGGTGATTACTATGTTGTGGACGCTACAAGCTGGGCGACAACGCGAAGCGAAAGCGCACCTGCTGGCACAGTCAACTCAATCGCTTGGTCGCCAAGCGGAGAACACATTGCGATTTGCGAAGGTTACGTACAGAATCAAGGAGGTTCTCGACTGCGTATTTTCGAAGCCGATGTTTGGAGCAATACGTGGACGAAATCCGCTTCAACCTCATGCTATTCATCCGATTTTTCACCGGACGGTAACCAGGTTGTCTTTGGTCTAGGGTGGTATGCTGCTGACGGAGCAACTGCAAAAATTTACGAAATTTCGAGCGGAAATTCAATCGACAGTTTCGCACAAAGTCGGCCCGGAGGGTGCTCTGGAACAGGGAACAGCAACCAATGTGGCCAGAACAACGGCGTATCATGGTCTCCTGACGGCACATACATCGCTCAAGCATTCGGTCGAAACGACGAGGGTTTCTACATCTGGAAAAGCGACCTCGACCCTGATAATGATGGTTGGAACACCACCGATCAAGGCGATGGAAAGGTCGACGAATTCCCTGACGACGGCTCACAATGGGAAGACTCGGATTCGGATGGGTACGGCGACAACCCCGCTCCAGCACTCAACCCTGATTCCTGTCCACTCGTGTTTGGAAATTCAACCATGGACCGATTGGGTTGCCCAGATGTCGATGGTGATGGCTACTCCGATGAAAACGATTGGGCCCCGAGCAACAAAGAGCAATGGAACGATGCAGACGGTGATGGGTTCGGTGACAATTACCTGTACGACGTCGCATCAAATCAACTTCACATCAACCAACGCGGTGATGCATTCCCAACCGATTCGACGCAGTGGAATGACACCGATGGCGATGGATATGGAGACAACTACGAGGATGTTTCGTGGAACCAATACAGAGCGCCTGAATGGCCCGGCGTGATTATTTCTGGAGCACAGAACATCGACGTCTTCCCCCTTGATCGAACCCAATGGCGTGATACGGATGGCGATTGGGTTGGCGATGAGCAGATGAGTGACCGTGCCGATGGATGTCCAACCATTTGGGGCAATTCAACCTACGACCGTCTCGGTTGTCTCGACACAGACGGTGACGGCTATTCCGACCCAGACGCCAATTGGCCAGCCAAGACGGATTGTTATGGAGCTGACGCATTCCCAATCGACCCAACACAATGGTGCGACGAAGACAACGATGGATTTGGTAGCAACACCGATGGAAACAATGCAGATGATTGTCCAAACCAAGCAGGTTCCTCAACTGAGGATCAGAAGGGATGCCCAGATCGCGATGGAGATGGCTATTCCAACACAGGCGATCCATTCCCTGATGATGGCACCCAGTGGGAAGACTCAGATGGAGATAACTACGGGGACAACCCTGACGGCAACAATCCTGACTTCTTCCCTGATGATGCTTCTCAGTGGCGTGATGCAGACGGCGATGGATACGGAGACAACCCTGGTGGAAACAACGGCGATCGATTCCCAAACGACCCAACACAATGGTCCGATGCTGATAACGATGGCTTTGGAGACAATTTTGTTGACAACGATGGCGATGGAATCTCCGAAGGGAATTCCGATGTGTGTCCCCTAACCTATGGCGAATCCATCGCAGCGTCTTCTCGTGGATGCCCGGACTCCGATGGTGACGGGTACACTGACCCTGAAGACGCATTCCCGAATCAACCGCTTCAATGGGAGGATCGAGACGGAGATGGTTACGGAGACAACGTGCAATTTACAGACGGCGATGAGTGCATCGATGTATACGGAGAGAGTACCGAAAACGGAGTCCAAGGGTGTCCTGATTCCGATGGCGATGGTCATGCGGACCCGTTCGGAGACTTCGTTGCAGAGCCTGATTGTACCGGTGCCGATGCATTTCCCAACGACCCCCTCCAATGGTGCGATAAAGACGGCGATGGAGTCGGTGACAATTACCAGAGTGTCAACAAGACGGTGATTGACGAGGAGAATCCTGGATTGATGATCGAACTCTGTGAGCACATTGGGGATGCTTTCCCGAACGACGTTACTCAATCCTCAGACATCGATTGCGACGGACGAGGTGACAATGCAACAGGTATTGCTCCAGATGCATTCCCGCTGCGAAAAACCCAACAGGATGACAACGATGGGGACGGTTACGGAAACAACTTCACCAACGGTGCTTACCGGCCCGACGAGTGTCGCAACGAATACGGAACCTCAACAATCGATCGATTTGGATGCCCTGACAGCGATAATGACGGAATGTCGGACCTCAATGATCCTTGCAAATGGGATCCTGAAGTCTCCACAGGCATCCCTGGGCAAGTCGAGTGTTCGATCACAGAAAATCCGAACAAATCTGCTGATGAGGGGGCTGTTGTAGAACTCGAAGCAGAGTCCTCGAACGTCATGCTCTATGCCATGGGTGGAATCATCACATTCATGCTTGCGGCAATCCTTGTAGCCATGTTAGCTCGGCAAGCAAGTCGCAAGAAGATGATGCGAGAACGTGCCCTTGAACGCAAGGCTGAAGAGCAATTTATGGATGAAGAAGAGCGTCGAGAACAATGGATTAACTACTACGTTTCCAATGGTGAATTCGACAAAGCGAGGGAACTTGGCTGGGTTGATCCAGCATCCCTTCCCGCATGGAAACAGCACGAAATTCAACAGGAACAAGCTTTGCAGGCTGCGATTCCAACAATGCTTGACCTCGATTGATTTACGCAACGTTTGTACCGTTGCCCTTTAAGACAATGAAGCCTTTCCACACTCATGGGAGAGGTGCGTATGCGTCGTTTTGTTGCATCATCGATGGTGATGCTCCTCGTCCTCCTCGTTCCTGTGAGTGCTCAGGAAGGCGATGCTGTTCGCCTTGAAATCGAAGTGATTGATGACAACCTCAAACCGTGGTACGGTGCTGGCGATACCCTTGTTTTAGCATCAGCGATTCACAACACTGGAGAGGCGACCTCAATCAACGAGGACCCTTCCTGTGGAACGATTCTTCGCATTGCAAATTCATATGGTGAGTCCCTTGTCGATGAAAGCATTGGTTGCCGCGGACAAAGCCGTGGTCTTGACATCGGAACGGGAACGACCGCACTTGACGAGCATCGTTGGGATTTAACCGATTCAGATGGCTCACCTGTTCCACCTGGAGTGTACTCCGTCAGCATCGAACTCGCTGGCTCTGGTTTGATGGCTACCACCGAAGTTATGGTCCAGCAAAACGCCAACATCCCATCCGAATTGTTGATCGCAACATCCGTGGTACACCGCAGTGACCTCCTTGAAGTTGGAGAACCTTTCGTCGTCACATACGAACTGCACAATCCAACTGCGCAGACAATCGATTTGACTTCTCTCAAGGATTGCCAACTTTTGCTTGATTTTGAAGGCGCACAACTTGGCCCAGCCTGCGACGCTGGGGCGTCAATCCTCGAACCATTCGCCGTTGTATCGCTCGGACACACAATGATTCAGCCTGCATTCGCAGGCGATGCTTCGTTGACAATTCAGACTCCGGATGGACTTGTTCTCGACACCTATGATTTCACAGTCGAAGACCGTGAAGCCCAATCTGTGCCACTCACAGCAAACATCAACACACTCTCAACCACCTACGCTCAGGGCGAACTTTTCGATGGTTCTCTTACGCTTACAAACGATGGTTCAGAAAATGAGCTTCTCCGCTTTACCAACACGTGTCGAGCAACCTATTGGATCGTGGGTGAGGACGGCGTTGCCTATGATTCCCTCAACCAAGCCAACTGTCGTGATGCGGAACTTGACGTCGTCGTCGGTGCCTCGTCGCAGAGCACCTTCCCGCTGCAATCCTGGGCATTTGTCGATCAAGTTGGATGTTCAATGCCAAGCGGCGACTACGTTCTCGTGGCTGAAGTGCCTGAGTTTGGATATGCATCCTCCATCGAACTTGATTTCCGCCGTGTGCAGTCAGCAAACTGTGGAACAGGCGCCGCTCCGCTTCCTTCCTTGTCGATTGGCGTTGACGACGACAACAACCCTTTGTTCGAACTTCAGCTGACTGGAACAGCAGAACAAACCGACATCCAATGGATTGACATTTGCAAGGCCTCCATCCAGTTATGGAACCTCGAGACTACCGAGAAGATGATAGAAAAGAACGTCCTTTGCAACGACAACGAACGCATCGACCAAGCGCTCCGTCTTGCGCCCAATGATGTTCTTGAATTCACTCTCAGCGATTTGAATTCCCTTGATTATCAGGAGGTTGATTACCGTGTTTACATCAACCTGGCAACCGATCAAGACCTTGTCCTTGAGCAAGAGTTCACATGGCCGTTACAAGCAGATGTTGCGCAAGAAGACGTCGTCGATGACGAAATCTCGGAAGAGATCGCAATGCTGCAAATCGATGGTACATGGAGCAGCGTCTTGACTTCAGATGGTGCATGTTGGATGTTGGAAGACGATGCAGGTACAATCCATATGCTCGCTGATTCCTTACAGGCTTCATGGTCTCCTGAACATGGGACCTCCGGTGTTTACAATGCACAACCAGCGGATGCTACAGCAGCCTGCGCACGATTCACAGCCGAAAGCTATGCCCTCGTTGAGGTCGTACAAGAAACACCGCTGATTGAAGAAGAACCAGAAGTTGAGGAATCCGCTGCAGTTGAGGTTGATACGCAAGAGGAAGACATTCTCCCCGATTGGGCTCCGCAAGCCGTCACTGTTCTGACGGTCAGTGCAATATTATCCATGCTAGGGTTTGCAGCCTTCAACAATGAAGCCATTCGCATTTCAACAACCCTCACAGGATTGTGGCTCCTCGGATTCATTGGAAGAACCTCGGAAACAAGTGATGGACGCTTCCAACGTGGACGATTGTTGGGATACTTGACTGCGAATCCTGGCTGTCATTTCCGAGCCCTTCTCTCTGCTTTGGAGATGAGCAATGGGCAACTTTCCCACCATTTACGGGTTCTCGAACAGGAAGAGAGCATCTGGCGACGAAAAGACGGTCGCCTTGTGCGGTACTACCCATTGACCAACACCCTTCATCCATTGTTGGAAGATGAGGCTCTACCGGTTCCAATCCTTGCTCCCGATCCACTTTCTTTGCAGGGTAAAATTCTGGTTTTGCTGGACCATGATAGCCAAATGGGTGATTTCCCAACGCAGGCTGAACTTGCAAAGCGACTCGATAAGTCGCAGCAACTTATCTCACATCACTTACGCACGTTGGAGAAGTATGGTCTTATCGAAGGTCGACGCATGGGTATGCGAAACCGATACAAGTTGACGAAAGAAGCTATGTTCCTTCTTGAGACCAGCGATGCTTATCTGAAGAACGAGATGAGCCTCTGAATCCAATTTGCTGAGGTGGATTGAAGAAGGAAGGCTTTGAGGCGATGTTAGCGTAGGACGTGTCGACATATCGGATGAGATGAAGACGACGGATGAAGTTGCATGGCAGCAGGCATGGAAAGATGCCGACGTTTTCGCTTCCGTTGATGATGTATCCAAACCCAAATTCTACTGTTTGGAAATGTATCCTTACCCGTCTGGAAAAATGCACATGGGTCACGTTCGAAACTATTCAATTGGTGACGCAGTCGCCCGTTACAAGCGGATGAAGGGATTCAACGTTCTCTACCCAATGGGTTTTGATTCGTTCGGAATGCCCGCAGAGAATGCCGCCATTGCAGAAGGAGGTCACCCTCACGACATTACAGAGAAGAACATGGCTTCCATTACTCAACAGATCAAGCGCATGGGATTCTCATATGATTGGAGTCGCATGCTCAAAAGCCACGACCCGAATTATTACAAGTGGAACCAACTGTTTTTTACTCGATTTTTCAAGTCTGGGCTTGCATATCGTGAATTTGCTCCCGTCAATTGGTGCAAATCCTGTTCAACGGTTCTCGCAAATGAACAAGTCAAGGCTGGACGCTGTTGGCGATGCAATGGGCCTGTTCGCCAGAAGGACATGAGTCAATGGTTCATCGACATCCCGAAGTATGCTCAACAATTGTTGGATGGATTGGATACCATCGAGTTCCCAGAAAGCGTTCGATTGATGCAAGAAGACTGGCTCGGCCGCTCGGAAGGAGCAGAAATCGAGTTTGGAATTGATGGAAGCGATGAAGTGATTCGTGTGTTCACAACCCGTCCTGATACACTCTTCGGCGTCACCTTTGTCACCCTTGCACCTGAACATCCGCTAGCAGAGAAATTGGTCAAAGGGACACAATATGAGGCAGACTGGAAGGCCATGCACGATGTGTACGCCAACATGAGTGAATTTGATCGGATCAAGAATCTCAACAAAAAGGAAGGCGTGTCATTGGGTCGGTTCGCTATTCATCCACTGACCGGAGAAAAGATTCCAATATGGGCCGGGAACTTTGTTCTTGCAACCTATGGAACAGGAGCTGTGATGGCCGTTCCAGGACATGACGAGCGCGATTTTGACTTTGCACAAACCTATGGTTTGCCGATAAAACGAGTGTTGATTGAAACCAAAGAGGATGATGCCAGCGATGCACCTGAAACTGCATTTACCGAAGATGGCTACATGGTGAACTCAGGGCTCGAGGGTTTTGATGGGGAATTCGGTGATGATGCTCGTGCCAGTGTTATCGACGCCCTCGAGGAGGCTGGAAAGGGTGAGAGGCAAATCAACTGGAAGATTCGTCCTTGGTTGATCAGTCGTCAACGCTACTGGGGAACACCAATTCCAATCATCCATTGTGAAGACTGTGGAGCAGTCCCAGTCCCTGAAGATCAGTTGCCTGTTGAGCTGCCACGCGACGTTGTGTTTGATGGGAAAGGGAATCCGCTCGAAACCTCAGAATCCTTCCTCAATGTTGACTGTCCCAAGTGTGGAAAACCTGCACGTAGAGAAACTGATACAATGGATACCTTTGTCGATTCATCCTGGTACTTCCTACGGTACACGGATGCGAACAACCTCGAGCGATGGTACGATTCAGACATTGCAGATTATTGGATGAACGTTGACTTTTATTGTGGAGGAATTGAACATGCGCAGATGCATTTGATTTACGCTCGATTCTACACCAAAGCACTTCGAGACCTCGGATTCCACACCATTGACGAACCGTTCAACGAACTTCTTTGTCAAGGCATGGTCAACAAGAGCGCCCCATTCTGTGAAACATGCTCTGTTACACTCTCCGTTGACCATTGGGGTTCACCATGCCCGCACTGCGATTCCCCACTCGGTATACGCTCCGCAAAGATGAGTAAATCGCTTGGGAACACGGTCTCACCCGAACAGATGATCGAGCAATTTGGAGCGGATACCGTTCGACTGTTCATTCTCTTCGCTGCAAATCCGACAGCAGGTATGGATTGGTCCGACTCAGCTGTTGAAGCAAACCATCGAGTTATGCAACAATTGCAAACAATGCCGGACATGCTCTTGGGCTGGGACAAACCTGCTCATTCCATCGACGAATGGATGCTTGCACGACTACGGCAGCGTCTGCAACAATGGTCGGATGCCATGGACCGGTACGACCTGCGTAGAGCCGTTGAATGCTCGCATTACGATATGGTCAAGGACATCAACTGGTATGTCCGACGCGGCGGTGGGAGCGCCCACGTCGGTCGAGAACTGCTCGACTCATGGACGCACATGATCGCCATTGCAACACCGCATCTCGCTGAAGATTGGTGGGCAATGCTTGGTGGAGAAGGCCTTCTTGCAGGCCACGTCATGAGCGAGAATACGCCCCTTAGTGAGCAAGACCAAGCGCTGCTCGACGGTGAGGCTCTTCTTCGAGATCTTCTCGAACAGGCGCGAAAGGTACGCAGTGTCGCTGAGCGTCACATCGAAGGTGAAGCAACCTCGCTAACCA
This sequence comes from Candidatus Poseidoniaceae archaeon, assembly GCA_022451765.1. Classification (GTDB taxonomy): domain Archaea; phylum Thermoplasmatota; class Poseidoniia; order Poseidoniales; family Poseidoniaceae; genus MGIIa-L2. The sequence goes on along the minus strand of JAKUNY010000005.1, from coordinate 8,133 downwards.
TCGTTACTTCTGCACCTTGGCGAAACCAAATGGCAGAAATGGCCTTGGCCCATCTCGCAGAAGGGAACAATGTCAAATCCTTCATGGGAATTCTTACCCAATCCGATCTCGCACAAGGTGAAACCCGTGGTGAACGACTCGGTTTCTGGAACAAGCGAATGCTACCTCAGGTGTTCAAATGGGACGATGAGAAAAAGCGCATTCTTCTTTCAGAACTGGATGAAACCGACGTTTACGCAGCCGCCTCAAACTTCATCGCAGATGAACTTGGACTCGAGTCTGTGCTGATTGTTCGTGGCGATAGCCAAGAAGATACGACCGGAAAAGCAGGCGTTGCGATGCCCCTCTCTCCTGCATTCGTTTACGCTTAATTTTCTTCAACGATTGTTGGTACTTCTTCAACGCGTTCAGGTTCTGTCGCAACTGGTGGGATTGTCTTCTGTGGAGAAACAACTGGAGCCTTGACCGGTTTGAAAGTCATGTAGCCTGCAACACCCGCAAGTACGAGTGCGATAAGAATCAAAACTTGGTTGATGCCCAACGAGGATTCTGAATCCTCGCTTATGCTTTCAACCTCAACCAGCTTGCACCCGTCCGCATCGACTTTTTCGCCCAAAGGCGATGACGGACAAAGGTCGTTGTCATTCAGTACACCATCTGAATCTGTATCGGCTTGTTGAGCAGAACACCCCGCACCGTCAACAATGGTGCTCAGTGGAGTACGCGGGCAAATGTCTGCCTCATTGAGGACACCATCTGCATCGTCATCAACGTCTTCAGCCCCGTCAACACAACCATCGGAATCAAAATCTTGTGAGGGCAAAACGGGCCCTACCAATCCGCGTGGACAGAGATCGAAGATATCGTCAAATCCGTCACCATCGTCGTCGAGGTCTTCTTCATCATCGTGACATCCATCCTGATCATGATCGAGAGAGATGTTCATCGCATCCCAGTTTCGATAACCTTTCGGACACATGTCGAATTGTGTACTGCCGACCATGTCCAGCTTCGCATCGTTATCATCATCAAGATCGTTGATGCTGTCCTGGCAACCATCACGATCCCAGTCATTGAATTCGACAGAGTCCCAAAGAGCGAGGTCTCGGGGACACAGATCTTCGATGTTCGGGATGCTGTCACCATCCTCATCCAGATCACAAAGATCGCCGATTGAATCGCCATCAAGGTCCTCTTGGCCTGAGTTTGAGGTTCCAGGACAGTTGTCTCGTTGATCCACAAAACCGTCTTCGTCCGTATCAACGTCTGAACATCCATCACCTTCGACATCGCTTTCCGCAGTTGAAACCCAACCGAGTGATCCTTTAGGACAGGTGTCTAGGTGGTCAAGAACCGTATCGTTATCATCATCAAAGTCTTCATCTGCGTCTCGGCAGCCATCACTATCATGGTCAGTTCCTGATGTACTTGTCCAACCAATTTCCCCTTGCGGCCATGCGTCAAGGTCGTCAGCAATTCCATCGTTATCGGCGTCATCGTCACAGACATCACCGAACGCATCGGATTCAAAGTTGGCTTGATCGGAATTCGCAACTCGCGGACAGTTGTCAATCCCATCGAGGACCCCATCTGCATCGAGATCGGTCTCATAATGCCAAATGCCACCGTCTTGAGCCCCAACAGAAACAATGGAATGATTCGCAAAGATTCCAGACTCTTCAAATGAGAATGCAATCATTGAACCACCAGAGGACGATGGAACGATTTCATGGACGATATCCCGTCCCTCACTTCCACCCATGAGGGCCCATTCCCAGGTATTGTCCAAATCGTATTCTGCCAGGAACACGTCCGTTCCGTAATATCCTGTATCATCGTCGTAATCGACGAGCATTTCATCGCCGAGCATGAAGCCATAGGTGCTTATGCCTGCATAAATGGTTGAACCGGATGATGTTTGGTAGGCAGCGCTGAACATTTCGTATCCCGGCCCTCCTTCGATGTTCAAGCCGTCCCATGCGCCATTGGTTGTAATGTCGGCTTGGAATGCATCGAACCACTGCGTCGTATCGCTGTAATCGGTTCCGAAGGTAGCGTTCCCCTCAATGGCCCCAAACACTTGCACGTCCGATCCTGCGCTGGCAACACAGCCGTTCGCAAAGTCATCACCTGAACCACCAGCTTGCTGGAACCAATCCCAATTGGTAGAACCGTACTTTGCAACAGCGATGTCGCCTCCTCCGTTGGAATCCAGAACTCCAATTTCTTCAAAAGCGAGTTGCCCAATGAATGTGAAGGTGATGAACGTCTCGCCAGCACTGTTTTGACAGAAGCCTCCGAACGGTTCGATGCCACTATCAGACAGTGCGGAAAATCCGCTTGAGAAAACGCCGTCTTCGTCGAAAATCATAACACCGATACTCGGCTCTGGGCCACCCGCAAAGATTGTCTGATTCATATCAAGAATTTCCTTGAACAGAACACTCACGTGGATTTGATCGTATTCATCAACGAACAAATCGAACAAAAGAACTTCCTGGTGGTTGGCAACAGATACAGCCCACTGCCACCCTGAATCAACATCGTATCGAGCGATGTATGCATTACCTTCATCAGAGTCTTCGTTTTTCCCAAGCGTTGGTAATGAACCCAACGTCATGTTGCATTGGAGTCCAGCGCTCCCCAGACAATATGCCCCTGCAATGATGAAATCGCCGTCACTCATGATGGCGAGGCTTTCGACGGTGTCCACACCGATGCTGCCAAACGATTCGCTGAAGTTCCATTCACTCGTATCATTCACGATCGCAATGAATCCATCCGTATCATCGAATCCGAGTTGGTTGGAATTATGGCCGTTTTCTCCTATGAGAATCGAGGACGTGAAGGCTCCGCCTGCAAGCACTGAATTGTTCTCGAGTGGTGCGAGGGCGTTGATTGTGTCTTCACTGAATCCACCAGCAGTTGCGACCCATCCAAGTGAAGATGCTTCCTCTGAGGAAAACTGAGGCTCGGACTCAGAATCAAGCGATGCCAGTTGTGGATGAGGCATCGTCGCAAAAAGAAGAGCAAGAACGATGAAAACAGGGCGAAGCATAGTTGTGTGACGAACTGCCACTTCATGAAGGTGTTGCGTTGCGCCACATTCAACGAATATTGACGATTGGTTCAAAGACGGTCGACCTTGAGGTTCAATCATGTCAAGAGACCGCCGGCCAAATCGCAGTGGCCAACGGCGATCTCGAAATCGACGACGGTACGGTGGGCCTCGGAAAGCCAACCTCATGGAACAATCCAAAAAAGAACTTGAAGAACACAACCTTCGTGCAAATCTTCGATTTGATTACGAGCGAACAGGTGTTCAACCGGTTGGACTTCCAGACACTCCTGGAGATGTGAAATCGTTTTCATTTGAATGGAAATGTGAGCCTGTTTCACTCTTGGATGAAGGAAAAATGGCAGAATTCGTTGTCCGAAAAGGTGAGTTCGGTTGGCTTGATGATGATCGCGTTGATGAAATTGCTCACTTTGCAAAACCGCTTTCTATTTCTGCAGATCAAGCATTATCACTTCGTTCTGCACTTCTACAACAGAAGACTGTTTATGGGCATCAAGCAATGCAAAATCGTGGTCGTCAAATCTACCGAGATTACAAACAGGGCATGACTGTGGTCGAATTGTCAAAAAAATACGACTTCCCCCCAATGAATATCTTTCGGCAAATTCTCTCAGAGAAGGGCTGGTCGAAATCAAAAATCAAGGAATCGGTACGTGCTCCCTCGAAGTTTTCCGAGCGAGAGCGGAAGGAGTTTGATGCTGCAGAAGAAGCTGATCGTGTTTCAAACGTTGACCAAAGCGAAACTCATATTCGAGCCGATGCGTTTGAAACAATCCTTGCTGATTGGTTTGAAGAGCAAGGTGTACGCCTTCGACGTCAACCTGAACTTGTAAAGGAACAATCAGCGGAGATTGGGCGTCCAAAATTGACGCCTGACATTCTTTTCCTCGACCATGTTGAAATCAACGGTCAACCGGTTGCATGGATTGATGCAAAGCATTTCTACGGGGCGGACGTGGGTTTTCAGCGAAAGAAGATGCTCAAACAAATGATGCGATACATCAACGAATGGGGCAGCGGAGCAATCGTATTTCGCCACGGATTTTCAGAGAATCTCTACATGGCGGGTGTTACAATGCTGGATGCAAGTCCGCTTGACCTGACATCATTGCAGGACCGCCCCTAGGGGTTTCTTTGTGGAGCGATTCTTGTCAGAGTCGAGTCTAGGTTCAACGATTGAAGACGTTCCGATATGCGACTCAAATCTTCAACATCAAGGGGTTGATTTGCCTTCGAGGGTAACAAAACACAGGATGTACCGAGCATGCACAATCGTGCGCGTATTTGTGCTTGGAGATTAAGTTCATTGATAACGGATTGAACCAATGCGAGCATGGATTGACGGGATGGTTCCTCCAACATCTTGGATGCCCGTCCGAATGTTTGAGCTTCTTGCAACAACTCATTCCATATTGAAGATTCCCAGTTTCTCTCTGCAAGACGATTGACTGCGGCATCACCTGCCCGGGTAATTTTGGTCTTCCACATCGAATCATCGATGTATTCCGAGGTATGTTTTGACGCACTTGCTTGCCAAATCAAAAGAATTGGCGAATCGAGAGAGAAACTCTTGGCAAGACCTGGTGATGGGGGTGAGCCAGGATGGGTTCGAAGTTCAACACCTCCAACATAGATTCCAAGTACATCTCCTAAGCCTCCTGAGTATCTGCGTTCGATGTGATGTGCTGCTCGGAAGTATTGAGGTTGTTTCCCTTGTTTGGTCATCTCAAAGCATGCGAGAGCAAGAGCAGACAAGCCTGCAGCAGACATTCCGAATCCTTGGCTTAGTGGAAGTTCAATATTGACGGTTACCAAATAATTGGTATCGGACGGCAGAAGTCTGGCTAGCCGTAATTCATCGATGAGATCGGCATACATCGCATGGCACAAATCTGCATCAGGATCAAAGGCGTTAATCTCAACATGGGTTTCGCCTTTGGCTTTGATTGAAGGAATGTCTTTGTCCCATCCAGCCATTTCTTGACCTTCTTCGATTGTCTCTGCACGTCCCGTCTCTTGGATTGAAACGCGAACACCTTTGTCAAGGCAGATTCCTGCACCTCGACTTCCTTGATTGCGTGGGAGCAATGCATCGTCATGAATTGAGAACAGTAAGGTGATGTGGCCACCAACCTGAACTGTTGCCATGAACGAGCCATCTCACCAAGAATCATCAAGGTGGCGGAGGGTCCACAATCGAATCAAGCAAATGCTCGACCGAGGTCTTCGCCGAGGTCGCTAAAGCGAGTCTTCAGTTCTTCGATAGCAGTGTTGAACACAGCTTCTGGAGCAAGTGAACCGTCGGTTTCGTAGGAGAACACAAAGCTTCGATCGATCTTGTTGAAGACGATTGCATCATCGAAGTCGCCGTCACGACCTGTTCCGTGTCCGACTTGATGCATGGCCTTCTCGAGATCGAGAACGGTTGATACATCGCTGCACTTCTTGTTGGAGAAGAGTTTTGCATCAATTGGTCGTCCATCACTTGTCTTGAGATCAAGATCGAAGAGGACGGAGGCCTTCTTGGGCTTCTTTAGTTCAGCTTCGTGACGTGGTTGGAAGGTTACAGCGGATGCTGCAGACCACTTTGCATGGTCGCGACCGCGACCTAGCGTTGCAAATGCAATGAATTCAAGGAATTGACCTTGAGCGAGGTAAGTAATTGGAATTGATTTCATCTCTTCACTGATGTCGAAGGTTGGATCGGATACGTTGGTCAAATCGCCTGCACGAACGACATGGAACGGCTCGTCGCTGTCTGCGGATGGGCCTTGTACGTTGAGTGTGTAGAGAACTTGACACAACGGACAGCCTCGGTCTTCCTCTGCCATGTCTTTACAATTCGGGCAATCGTCTGGAGCAACGATGCTGTTGTCTGGGCATGTTGGAATAGGAATAATTGCCAGACGGTGTGCGATGACCTCGTCTGGGAGTGCATTGACGGATTCGAAAATTTCACCGCGGTTGTTGTCTTGATTGACGCCAAGTGTGAACATGACCTTGTCGATGGCCATCTTTGGTACATCGGAAATGATTGCACGTCGGAGTGCGTTCACTTGAGATGCGTCAACATCTTCGATGAGAATCTTCATTTTGTTTCCTTTTGGATACCCTTCAACAACGCTTGCCTTCATGTTTATTCCTCCATTTCAGACACGTCGTCCACGTCGTCCACCCTTTTTCTTGGTGCCGTCGTGGGCAATTGGCGTTACATCCTCGATTCGAGTGATGGTCATGCCTGCACGTGTCAGTGCTCGAATTGCCGCTTGTGCACCGGGTCCTGTGTTGTTGGACTTGTTTCCACCAGGAGCACGATACTTGATGATCAGTTGTGAGAATTCTTTGTCCTTGAGCATGTCAGCGAGACGCTCAGCGGCACGAGTGGCAGCGAATTGGCCACCACTGTCCTTGGACGATTTGACAACTTGTCCACCGGAGCAGGTACCAATGGTTTCGGCACCGGTCATATCGGTCGCCGTCATGAGGATGTTGTTGTAAGACGAAAAGATGTTGACGATGGCTCGGCGCGTCATCAGGCTTCACCTCCGTCTTCTGCACTTGGTGCTGCTGCAGCGGCTTCGTTGACTTCATCAGCGAACGGCTTTGTTGCTTCGGGGTCGACTTCCTCTTCGTCGGCAGCGTACTCTGCCATTTCACGGCGTCCGTCAATTGCCTTGCGGATTTCGTGCTCTGGATTGTTTAGATCACTGGATGGATGGTACTGAATCATTTCTTCTTCGTCACGGTTGACCGGATACGATGGGATGGTTACTTTTTGTTCACCGATGCAAATGTGTCCGTGGGTTACGAGTTGACGAGCCTGCTTGAGTGAGCATGCAAGCCCCTTGTAGTAGACCTGTGCTTGGAGTCGACGGTTGAGGATGTCTTCGGCGCTAAGCGACAAAATATCGTCAAGGGAGGCTTCGCTTGAAATGAGGCCTTTGAGGTGAAGCGAACGAAGGAGGTCATGCATCTCCCGCATTCCGTGACCTTCTGTGGTGTCGATCATACCGATGAGACGCATGGCTTGGCGTCGATGGCGTCGGAGCTGAGACTTGGCCTTCCAAATCTCTCGCATGTTCTTCAAGCCGTGATTGGCTTGGATGAGATGTTCTTCTTCGATTCGTGCCTTCTTCCAAGGATGAGGCGGTGTGTCGAACTTTGGTCTGGAAAACTTTGGCTCACCCATGGTTCATCACCCTCATACTTTCTTTCGGCTTACACCGAGTGTCAGGCCACCACGGCCGTTGCTTCGTCCACGTTGTCCACGGACCTTGTTGCCGCTAGCGTGTCGAACACCACGATAACATTTCATGGTTCGAAGACGGTTGATGTCTTCTTCAAGTGTGAGTTTAACTTCCTTACCGGTCAGGTGAATGTCGTTTCCGGTCTCGACGTCCGCAGCACGGTTAACCATCCAGTACGGTACGTTGTTGACGTAATCCTCGATTGCGAGTCGTAGTGTTTCTTGCTGCTCTGGACCGAGGTGGCCGGCCATTCGAGCAGGGTCAAACCCTGTGGCCTTGCAGATCTGAATCGCACTGCGTACGCCGATTCCCTTAACCGATGTCAGAGCGGATGAAAGCGGCTTCAAACCGTCCATGTCCGTGTCTGCCATTCGGAGAATGTATGAAAAATCGTCGCCGAGTTCCTCTTCTTTTCCTTTTGCCATTCGAGTCCACCTTACGTTGCGACATGATGTCGAGCAGTTTTCCGACCAACCTCCCCTATATCAAGACCGCGATGCAGGGGTCCGATTTCAGGTATCAGAATTCTGTGCATATTGGACACACAGAAGAAGGTGATTTGAGGTTGTGTGCCGGGTAAGAAACGCTTTCCTGCGGCCTTGCCGGTTGCGCATCTGACGATCGATGCTCCCTTGCAGTCGCGGTTGCAACCCGGCATCAACGCCGCAACGTATCGTCATTGCCGAAATATCATTCTCGAGTGCGACCGCAACAATTGCGTCAATGTTGGCCTCGTCAAGAGCAACATCGAGGACATCCACTACTCGTCCGGAAGCAACCACGAATGGGTGTGCTTCGTCTTTGAGG
>JAKUNY010000049.1 GCA_022451765.1 Candidatus Poseidoniaceae archaeon | reverse complement strand
CCCAACAACGTCAACATCGACCCCAGCAACGCCGAGACAATCGTAGCAACACACGACAGCAACGCCCTCAACAGCGTCGCCGAGACGGTCAGCCGCTCTACGATGCAAAATGGGTCCGAGTCGTAGAACATGACACAAGCGAAGGTATTGTCACCGGGTTTCCCGAGGATACTGTCATCCCATGCCGAATTGCAATTGAATCAAGTGAAGCACTCCTACCAAGCATGCGAATTTACGTTGGCGGCGATGGAGAAGGAGACCCTGAAGGGTCGATTCTTGGTGGAGCACGAATGGACAAGATGTCCAATTCTGCAAAAATGGATTTCCCATTGATTCTTCAATTGTTTGTTGAGGAACATGGGAAACACTTTGTTGATGCCTTCTTCAACAAAGCAGGAAATCTCTCGCTCAAACAGCATGCCTTTGAATTGCTCGCAGGAATTGGCAACAAGAAAGCCTTGCAAATGGCTGAGCTTAGGGGCTCATCTGGGTTTTCCTCAATGGCTGAATTGAATGAGAGATGTGGCATTGATTCTGCTGAATTACTCGCTCGCCGATTCTTCTCTGAAGTCGAAGACCGAACACTTCAGCCTCGACTTATTGACCACCTGTTTCCGGTGAATGCATGAAGTCTGCTCGGGAATTGGTTGATCGTCTCCGGGCTTACCAACCTCCAAACACGGATTTAGGTCAACACTTCCTTATCGATGATGAAATGCTTGACCGGATGATCAGCATTGCAGAGGTTTGCGAAAACGACCACATCCTAGAAATTGGCCCTGGACCGGGGACTCTTACACAACGACTGCTGGCAACGGGAGCGCGAGTCACTGCGATAGAAATCGATGATGCTCCTGTGCTTCACCTTGATGAAGCATTTCGCGAAGAGCAAAATGCGAAACAACTCATGCTTCATCACGATGACGCATTAACCGTTGATTGGCCTGATGATGTCACCAAAGTTGTAGCCAACATTCCTTACCAAATTTCTTCGCCGCTCATCAAGAAACTAACTCGCCATCTCAAAGAACAAACAAATCCAATCGCTCACGTTGTGCTTATGCTGCAACTCGAATTCGCACAACGTCTGTCAATGAACCACCCTGCTGACGTCGGCTCCCTCGGGTTGACTGTGGCCTTGGATTGGGATGTCGAAGAACACCACATGGTTCCACCTCACCACTTTAGCCCACAGCCTGCTGTTCAATCCCAAGTTGTTGGGATGAAGCCGCATGGAAGAGAGTTTCCTGTTGATAAGAGACTTCTGCAACAATTGATTCACCATGCATTTGACCAACGGAGAAAGAAAATTCGGTCCAGCATGAAAAAAGCTCCAAGGCGTATCTCTCGTATCAAAGGGTGGCATGCTCAACGATGGAAAGATGCAATGCAATCACTCCAAGATTGGGAGATGATGAATGCACGTCCTGAAGAATTGACATTGGAGGATTGGATTGATCTCGCCAAGAAGGTTGAAAAAGGCTCGAAGTGATGTTCCATAGTAAACAAAGGCAGGGGAGGGTTTTCTTAGGGAGGTCCCCTCGCCTGACATTGTCGGAGGGGATGATATGGCAAAGAAAGACACCTACCTTGCACTACTTCGTCGAGGAATCGATGACTCAACCGCACAACTGCTCGCTGATGCTGGACTCAAAATTGGCGACCTGAAGAAAATTGACGCTGAGAAGCTTGTTGGCAACTATGGACTGAAACAGGATATTGCCGAAGGGGTCATCAGTATCATCGCTGCGGGTCCGCAGAGTCACGGAAAGGAACGTTTCCTGGCAAAGGTTCTCGCACCAGACCGAAAACAGGAAAGTCGCATTGAAGAAATGCGGTTCAAGCGTAAGCAAAAGGACGTGCTTAGCGAACTCGCCGAACAGAAAGAGCGGATTAAACTCGCAAAGGTTACTGCCTTCAAAGACAAGAAACTGATTATGAATCGCCTTGGGAAAACCGTTGAATTGATCGTCAAACTTGAAAACAGCCTTGACGACGAAGGAAAGGACGACCAGAAAGTCAAGATTCGAGACCAACTTGAAACGCGTGGGCTTGAAGCGGCACGCGATCATGAAATGCTCGAATTGGAGGGTACACCTCAGGACATCGTTGACTTCCGACGAAAACACGTTCCAGCCCTCATCTTCCACGCTTGTCCTGAATGCGGAGAGGAAATGGACCCTCGGCAGTCTCGAGATATGGATCGAGGCGAAGACTACGCACTCATATGTTGGGAATGTGAAACCAGCTTCACCCCCTCACTCAGCGACATGGTAAACACTCGATTGGAAAACGGTACACGGATCACCATCGATGTCGACAAGGCCCCGCGCAGACCGGTTCCACCAAAGCCTGCAAACATGGGCTTTGCTGATGTTAACGAGCAACTTCGTAAGGACCTCGAAGCAACTGGTGCGACAGCCGATCTCATCAGTGCAGAAATCGAATCCACAGGCCTAACCGGTGGACTCATGGACATCAACGACTGGATTGATCAAACCCTTGCAGTAAAAGGCTACATCCAAGCACAAGAAGATCGTGAAGACTTCATCCTACGAACCGGCGCTGGTGCAACCAAGTTCAACAAGTGGATGAAGAAAGCTGGCTTGTTCTTCAACAAGCAAACGGGTCGTTGGACCCGAAACAAGCCAGGCCGTTGAGGTGAAATCATCACTCAGCCATCCGTGGTTCGATTCTTTCGCGGCATTAATTTGCTTGGACAAGCCATAGTCCAGCCAGATGTTCCTTTGGCTGAACTTGCTGAAACGGCAGGCGTTGTTATTCCAACGAACTGTACGTCCGGTACATGTGGAACCTGCATGATTACATTGCTAAGTGGAGAAGATCCGCTCCCAGATGAACTGCCTCCTGGCCTTGATGAAGAGATGGTCGAGGAGCAAGCACGACTGGGTTGTATTGGATGGCCTTCTGGGGATGTGGACATTGACGTTCGCCCCCCGCTTTGAGGTGAATCGATGTTTGAAGAATGGGGGGGAGTTGAATGGATTCTTCTGTTCATCAATGCAATCGCGTTGTTCATAGCCGGAAGATTTCTTGTTCGTAAATTAAGGAAGAAATTCGAAGAGGTTGAGAAACGTCAAGCCTTTCATCGACGCATGAACGACCCTTGAGTTGTCTTCAAGAACCATGGACACTAAGCAAGTCTATGGACGAGATTGAACCAACCCCTGTTGGCAAGTTTGTCCAAGCCCTACGAACTCGATTGCGCTCTGACGACCGCAATCAACATTGTTTGCTCAGGGGTGAAATTAGCCAATGGAAACCCTACGCATCAGGGCACACATACTTCAGTCTACGAGACGATGGGGGACAAATCAACGCAGTTATTTGGAAGGGGCGATGTCGCATCCCAGATGGAATCAAAGACGGACAAGAAGTTCTAATCATCGGGAACGTTGACCTTTACCCTGCTCGTGGTCAGTTACAAATCGTTGTTGAACGCATTGAATTGATTCAAAAAATCGGGGCTCTTGAGCAACAAAAACAGAAGCTCTTGCTGCAATTGCGGCAGGAAGGTGTCCTTGATCGTCCAAGAAAGTCCCTGCCTGCCCTTCCGAAACATCTCGTTATTGTGACGGGAAAGAATTCTGCAGCGTTGGCTGACATGTTGCAACTGTCGCAATCGCGATGGCCTGGGATTCGGACAACAGTGATTGGCGTTACGGTTCAAGGTGATCGAGCGGTCGAGGAAATCGTTCGTGGCCTCTCCGTGGCAAGAGAACTCAGCCGAACCAACATCGCTGATTCACTTGAAGTTCCACCGTGCGATGTCGTAATTGTAGGAAGAGGAGGTGGTTCGCCAGAAGATTTGTGGGCATTCAATCTCGAGGCAGTTGCTCGTTCAATTGCTGCGATGCCAATGCCTGTCATTTCTGCCGTTGGGCATGAATCCGACATTCTCGTTAGTGATCTTGTAGCCGACCTGCGTGCATCCACACCAAGTCATGCTGTGGAGTGTTGTGTTCCATTGATCGATGATCAACTTGCGTTCTTGGTGGATTGTGAGGACCGAATGGTCCTAGGTACACTCAGACAATTCAACGACGCTCAATCACAATTGCAACAGTTGAAGCTACGTTTGCAGCTCGCCCCAAGCAAAGGAGTGTCCCACGCAGTTCGTCAACTGGAACGACTCGGAAATGATCTCCATCAGCGCACAGCGACAGTGCTCCAACACCACAAACAACGCCTCGCTGTTCTCGCAAATGCCTTGCAAATTTCGCATCCCAAGAGGGTTCTCGAACGTGGCTACATGATGGGTGTTGATCATGAAGGAAAGGTCATATCCAGTGTAGCAGAATTGAACAAAGGGCAGACCCTTTCGCTCCAGTTTGCCGACGGTGAAGCTGACGCAAACATTGACAACATACGACAACACGAGGAAGAAACATGACCAAAGAGACCTATTCAGATGCCCTACGACGTTTGGAAGCAATCGTTGCCGAATTAGAACGCGGAGGGATGGATTTGGAAGCAACGCTGGAACGCTTTGAAGAAGGTTCAAAATTGCTCGAGCGATGTCAATCTGAACTGAAAGAGGCGGAGGGTCGACTCGAGAACCTACGTCTTCCCGAAGCAGAAGCAATGATTGATGAGGCGAAGAAAGAATGAATCGTTTGCAAAAGAAACTTCAGCGTCGGTTGGTCAAAGCCATGGGAAATTGGCAAGACCCCCACATGGATAAGCCATTAACAGAATCGAAATACGTTCAAGCAATCGATATCTCCGAGGAAGGCGACGTTCAGATCCGTTACCAGCCTTCTCGACCGCATTGCCCATGTTGCCTCATTGATGCACGAGCACTTCGTCGCCATCTTGCAGAAATCAAAGGTGTTGGTTCTCTTCAATTTGAGATTGTTGAAGTTCCTGCATCTGAACGGTGGTCCAGATTGGTTAATGATTGACGCCATTGCAAGTAAAAGTAGGCTGGAATGGTCCACGCGATGATTGAAACCAGCCAGGTGAGAATCGAGCCTACAACAGGTCCGAGCATCGGTATGAGAACAATTGCAACAACCGCATAGACGCCAACGCTTGCCCCACCCAACATCATTGGACCTGCTGCTCCTTGTGGTACGTCTTGACCTTGGGCGAGCCACAATGCGATCATTGATGTTAGGAAAATTGCAGGGAAGGTACTGACCAGTCCGGAGACGAATGGGTAAGATAGGCTCGAAAACCAGACTGCAATTCCAATCGCCAATGCGGCAGCGGTACCACGTAAAACAAGAACGAATGGACGAACCGAACGACTCCCTTTTGGAGCAGAACGTGGCGTCCATGTTGCCCATACTCCAAGAACAATCAGCAACCCTAATCCGAGCGATGCGTAAGTCAATGCATCAATTCCTGAGGATTGCAATTCGCTTGAGAAAATGAGTCCAATGCTTCCGATAAACATCCATACAACCAATGAGAGAATCGTTGTTCCAATTAAGGACAAACCAAATCTCTGAGGCGCATGAATCCAAACCAAGAGAAACATTGCATTGACCATCATTCCAACTGGAACAATCGACATTGATTGTGCAAATTCCGTTTCACCAGAAAGAGTGTACATTCCAAGAGCAGCTGGAACGATGGTTGTTGGAATTGTGGCAAGAACGCCTCCGGTTCGACCTCCGAATTTTTCAATTGCAATTGTAACGAGAGTGGCAACGATTCCAGCAATCAGTGCCGATAGCAGAATCGACGTCAGCAACATGGTCACTCAAACGGGTCGATGTGGACTATTTGTTCAATGTCGATGCGAGAATAGCCACGTTCTCGAGCATTGTTTGCTGCTTTTATGAGCATTCGACGAATCCAACCGAACGCCATGAGGGCACTTAATCGATTCACGGAGTCGATGAAATACATCGGATCTCGACCAAGGTTGGCATGCTGACGGATGTCATTTTCAAGTTCGGCTACCATATCGCCGTAGGTCAACAAAAGGTCCTCTGCGGCATGATCGGTGATCGCAATTTTGGCATGTGTCTTGGACATTGACTTCACGTGTGTAATTGTTATGATTCCTCATCCTTGCTCTTCGATTCCTTGTTCTTCATGCTGCTCTTCATCATCTGCATCAGGTGAATTGCCCTTGCCCATTGAATGAAGTGCGATTTCAAGGTGCCTTGGTTTGATCGTCGAAACGCGATCTCGAGTTGCTGCCTCTTCGCAGTGACGTATGATGCGTGCGAGAAATTTCTCAAGATGCTCGATACCACCTTGAACCGCAGCCGAGCCTACTGATTCAACATGCTCGATACGGTCGATCATCAATTCACGAGTCCGATTGTAATTCAATCGGGTACGTTGTGCATCGTCCAATGTTTTGCGCTCCGCATCGTTGTCAAGTGTAGCAGCCTCCATCGATGGAACAAGTCGGTCCAATTCCTCGCAGACCAGAGTGACGAGATTGTCCTTCACTGCACCGGCAATTCGCATTGAAGTAAACGTTGAGGCTACTGAACCAATGTGACTTGGGGCGTATGGTTTAGCGGGCATAAATCACCCTCGCATTCCACCTCTTTGAACACACCGAGGTGTTTTGTTCCTACCATTCTGTAATCCAAGGCCAAGCGCCGTCAGCTGTGACGGGACGCATGCCTTCTTCATCTCGAATCCACGTGTCTTCCGACCCAATACTACCCTCTGCGTAGACCAACTTTGGCTCAATTGCCATTGTTCCCCCTACAGGAAGAGGTCTGTCAAATCCTGCCGCCACGACGGGCGATTCATCAAGCTGTAATCCAACAGAATGTCCGAGAAATTTCGACTGGTCTGGTTTCATCCCCATGAGATGATCATGATGCCCTAGTTCATGAGCGAGTGCTTGCCCTTCTTCCCAAGCCTGACTGCAGAAGCCTCCTTCATCGAGAACTCCAACAACTGTTTCCTTGACTGCAATCATATCTTCAAGACGTTGATGCCATTCTTGCGATAATGCGCCCAATGAGAACATGCGAGTCATATCAACGACGTAGCCTCGATGAACATGGACAAGATCGACAAGTACTGGGTCACCTGATTTGATTTTGTTGAAACCTGAGCCCATGCCAGCAAGTGGATGTGGCCCTGCACCTCCCACTGCAGAATCGAAGAAGGAAGGGACACCTCCTGCTCGTCCAGATACAATGACGCCTCTGTTGCATTCCAATGGGAAGCGACGCATTTGCACTTGTCCTCCAAAACCCTCGCTTCGACTAATCGCCTCAGCAGCAGCAACAAGGTCGAGTTCCGAGACGTCCTCTCCACCAAGTTGCGAAACAGCCTCAAACATTCTGAACTGAACTTCAGCACCGTAGGCCATCTGTTCCTGTTCCCAGGGAGATTTGACTTCGCGAAGTCGATGAATGATGCTTGTCACATCTTTGCATTCACCGAGAGACGAAAGGGCAGAGGTAAATCGTTGTGCGAATGTCGAAGGGAGTTCTCCAAACTGCAATCCTGGTGCACCATGTGCTCCTTTTGCTTTGAGAATGTCGGCAAATTCCCGTAAGCGGGGAAACGGTTCAAGCAGAAACGGGGCATTCTCGCCCCCCGCCTCAAACCGAGCACGTTCAAGCGAACGGCGTACAAAGAAGATAGGTCCATCGCCCTCCGAACCGTCAGCAGGAACGAACAAGGAACCATCTTGGCGACCTCCTGCAAAATAGTACAGATCGACAGGGTGTTGAATCAACGCGCCAGGAAGTGCTGCGACTCGAAGAGCCTGAGCAAGACGTTCAAGTCTTGCTTCAAGTTCTGACACTGGCACGCGCCAATCCTCACCTTCAGGCCCAGTAAGCACAGTGGAATCCCAATCGCCCATGGTTTACCTTCTTCCTCGTTATTGAAAATCACTACGCCTCTGGCAGTCATTAAACGACGGGTTTCGTTTGGTTCAACACATGTTCAGGCGTTTCGTCCAATCGTTCTTGTGCAATTTGACAGTAGTCAGATGATAAATCGACACCGATGTACACCCGTCCGGTTTGTTTCGCTGCGACACATGTTGTTCCAGAGCCATTGAACGGATCGAGAACAACATCCCCCGCAAATGTGTACAGCTCAATGCATCGACGCGGCAATTCAACTGGGAACGGAGCGGGATGATTGACTCTGCTTGCACGCTCAGTTGCAAATCGCCAAATGGATTTTGTATGATCAATGAATTCCTGCTTTTCAATTGTATCAATCCGTCCATCCGCTCGCTCTTTTTTTGAACGAGGCATTTTGTAATCACCCTTTGAAAACACCAAAAGGTACTCGTGGATATCTCGCAAACACGGGTTTGATGCGCTCTGGAACGAGCCCCAAGCACACGAAGAGCCAGCACTCGCCGATTTGTCCCAGATAATCTCTCCCCGCATTAGAAATCCAAGATTGAACATGATGTTGTTGATGTGTGTTGAAAGAGGGATGTAGGGTTTACGTCCGAGATTTGCTACATTCACAACCATACGTCCACCTGGCGAGAGCACGCGATAGCATTCCGAAAACACCTCAGTAAGCAACTGAAGATACTCTTGCAAGGAGAGATCGTCATCGTACACTTTGGACGCATTGTACGGGGGTGAAGTGACGACCAATTGAACACAATTGTCTGGAAGAGGGAGGGAACGAGCATCTTGTTCAAGGACGACATTCTCGAATTGGTCTGGTAATTCCTGAGGAAGCCCAACATCTCGACTTGAGGCGAGATTCGCATTCATTCTGCTGTTGTAATAAATCGATGAATCATGGCTCTCTCGCTTCGATACGCCGAATGCGGAGGTCGCAGTACTCGCACGTTGACGAGCCCCTCCTAGTGAGGTCTCATTACCCGCGCCTTTTGCCATGACGTGCAACAACGTTGCTGACCTTATCACCTTTCGCGCTTTCCTTCTGATGAAGAATCCGATTTTGTGACGTACAACCGCCAGCCGCGTATTGTTCGGGCGAGCAATGAAAAACTCCCTGCATCTGGGAGAATCAATGGCGACCGTCCTAACATTGGACAACATCAACGTCGACGGCAAGACCGTCTTGGTCCGAATCGACATCAATAGTCCATTGGACCCCTCGACGAAGGCCTTCCTCGATGATACGCGAATTCGTGCAATTCTTCCGACAATCAATCGTCTTTCAAAGGCAAAAACAGTTCTTATTGCACATCAATCCCGACCAGGAAAAAACGATTTCACCAGCACATTGGGCCATGCGCGTGAGTTGGGCCGTCTCCTCGGCCGTTCAATCAAATGGGTGCAAGACATCCATGGTGAGAAAGCAATGAAAGCGATCGAAGCCATGGAAGATGGTGACATCCTGATGCTCAACAATATTCGGATGGACCCTGAAGAAGTTGGCTCAAAGGGCGACTCACTTGCACTTTCTGAAACGGCACTCGTCCAAGATTTGGCAAGCGTCGCTGATGTGTTTGTGAACGATGCTTTTGCATGTGCCCATCGAAACGTCCCCAGCGTCGTCGGCTTCGCTCATCACTTGCCTTGCGTAGCAGGTGAGTTAATGGCACACGAAATTCGTCAGATCAGCCTTGCGCTCAAGACACCTTCACGTCCATGCATCGCTGTTCTTGGCGGAATAAAGGTCGACGACAGCATTGATGTCGCATTGAACATGCTCAACAACAAGATAGCGGACGAAGTATGGTTAACCGGCGGGGTAGCAAATCTGGTGATTCATCTTTCTGGCCAGAACATCGGTGAAGGCAATGTTGAGTTTCTCAAGAACGAATTGAACGCCGCGTGGAAACCGCCCATTGACGCTGCAACGTCGCT
>JAKUNY010000048.1 GCA_022451765.1 Candidatus Poseidoniaceae archaeon | reverse complement strand
CTGGTGGTAGGGCTCCTGCGGCGGCCGTCGGCATTTTGCGCGCGGCCGCCGGTGCTATCGGGCAGCGCGAGATAGAGCGCCAACGCCACGGGCGCGCCCGGCGCGGCCTGCAGCCAAAAGCGCCATCGCCAGCCAGGTCGATGTTCAATCCTTCCTCAAGTTCTTTCAGCAACGGCGCAATGTGCTTTCGACGCACAGGACGTCGTTTCTTCACTTGGAAGTCTCTCGCCATACCACTCCCAACCGCTGACCCTGTTTCACCCTTCGGTTCAAGAACCGACATCCAATGGGATATTCATGGCCGTTTGGTGTACGATTCGAACCTTTGCAGCCCATGCTGAAGAGCTCGGTAATGAGCAACCACCAGAACCGATCTTCTTTGTCAAACCAGATGGATGCAGAACGGAATCGGATGTCCTCCATGTTTCAAAGCACCCCGGGGAGGTTCATCTTGAAACAGAGTGCGTCGTTCGATTGACACAACACGGCGACATCGATGCCGTTGCCATTGGACTTGATTTAACCGATAGGGCAGCACAATCGATGTTGCGGGCCGACGGGCTGCCGTGGGCCAGAGCCAAGACGTTTCGTCAAGCCGCCGTCCTCGGCACCTTCTATCCGTGGAGGCACGGACTTGAGGCACTTACCAACGAAGCCACCGCTCTTCGCATTGAATGCGATGTGAACGGTGAGCGATGGCAAGAAGCATCGCTCTCAGAAATGAGCATCACGCCAGCGAACCAAGTGGCCTCAATGATGGCTTGGGCCCCGGTTTCAAACGGGGACCTGCTCTACACAGGAACACCTCAAGGCGTTGCTCAATTGAAAGCCGGTGACGTGATTGAAGCGAGGCTCATCGCCCATGATGGTGAACTTCTTTCCACCTATGCAGGTCGTTGCTGTTGAGGGTTGCCTTGATATACGCCCTGCAAGTCGGTGGCGATGCAAGGAGAGAGACACATGGCACAATGGCATGGAATTTCCAAGAAAAAAGCAAGTGGCGGACGACGTGTACAAGCACGAGGAAAGCGCTCGACTGAAATCTCAACCGAGAAGCAATTCGCCCTCGTTGGTGAAGCCCGGCGCAAGATCTACCGCAAGGCTGGCGGCAACACGATGGTTCGTGTCATGGCTGCAAACAAGGTCTCGGTTAACAATCCAAAGACCGGTAAAACCGTTAACGCTGACATCATCAACGTGATTCAAAACGAATCCGACCCTAACTTCGTTCGACGAAACATCCTTGTCAAGGGCGCAGTCATCGAAACCAGTGAAGGTAACGTCAAGATTACGTCCAGACCTGGCAAGGACGGCGTCATTAACGGCGTTCTCCTTGAGTGAACTTCACCATCGCTGGGTTGATACCTCCGAACCATGAGGCAAATCTGAGGCGAAACGATGGAACACAATCCAGACCGAATCTGCGTTTGGCCTGGTTATTTTAATGCAAAAACATCTCGCCGAGGAGGGCGTCGTGTTCCACGAGATTCATCCGTTCTCAAGCCTGACCTCGAAGGGTTGTATCTTGCAGCTCGCAAAGTTGGGCTCAAAAAAATCAAGCGTGAGGAAGGCACCTCACATCCCCAACGACCGTACGACAAAGAAGGCCGACTGTGGGTAAGTAGTTCAGGAGCGAAGCAATCCATCGGTGCAAACTCCAAAGAAGAGGTTCTGCAACTGATCGGTGGCCAATGGCGCCAGATGCAAAAAGATCGCAAGTCTGCAGAGAAGGAACAGCAAGCCGCAGGCCCTCGAACAGGAGACCGTCGTGCACGCTCACAACGCAAGTCCGGACAACGCTCGCAAGGTGGTCAACGCAGCGGATTCAAGAAGCGCGGTTTCAAGAAATAGTGCCAATAGCATTAAGACGGACCAAGAGGATATTCTTCTATATGGAACCATCAACTCTCGCCATTCCAGCAGCGGTAAATGGAATGAAGGTGTTAATTTCTGCCTACGAGGGATACGAACAAACACGTGTACGTCGAACCGATCGTGCGGTGCGTGAAGACGTTCGACGACGAATCCATCAAGTTCAGCGACAAGTCGAGCGATGGATGATCCGGGCCTACGCAAACGGTGAGAAATACGGAATGAATAGAATACAATTCATTCTGCATAATTTGAAATCTTTTGCTGAGGATGCTCAATTTGCAATTTCTGGTGAAAGCCGGCCAAAGCACGATGGTGTCCGACGAATGACTCGGAAAATTCACAAGAAGCTCATCGAACACGATCGAGAAACCATTGCCATGCTTGAACATGCATCACAGCACCTCAATGCGACCATGGCGGCCTATGTTGAAACCAGGAACATCGACCTTGACATCATCGATGGCGTGCTTGACAAAGCACGTCGTCACTTTGCTGAACGCAATCGTCTGCTCGACGATTTACGAAACTGAGGTGAAACAATGAGGAGAAACACATACCGCTGGAGAACCGACCCGGACCAAATCGCTCGATTTGTCCATGACAAAGACCTACCACGAAACACGCCGATTTTGCTTCGTCCCAACGAAGTATGCGTTGTCCTCGAGAACGGACGCATTGCAGGAATTGTGACCCAGCAAGTGATGCGAGCCAATCCAACCACGTCCATGCTTCGACGTATGTTTGGTGGAAAGCGCCATCGCTCCTACCTGTTTGCTTTTCTTGGCCCGTATACGGTCAATCTTCCATTCGTCTCAAAATCCAATGATCACCAAACGCTCAGAGGCAATGCAACGGTTCGATTGTCTGCAACACGCGAACAAATTGCACGAATTATTCAGTTGCCAGCAAATGGGATGATGGAGATTCGCGTTCAAGACCTCCAAACTATGCTGCTCGGAGAAGCGCGAGCCTACATGGCTCGTACCATTCAGAAGTATTCCAATGATGAGCTCGTTCAGGAAGCAGCCAATGAGGATGTAAGCATCGGCCTCTCCCTTGCGCTTCGGCGTACGGTCGAATCGTTCGGAATGAGCATTGATCACGCCTTCATTGCATGGAAGCAGTCCGACAAGGTTCGTCTAGAAGCAGAGAGAGAGCATGCTACGAACATGGCTGAACATCTTTCCATTCAAGCCGAGCGAGAGCAGATCGTGTTCGATGCACAATTGGCAACACAACAGCGTCGAGCCGATTTCACCGCTCGTTCACAAATGGCTGGAAAAGCAGCCATAGAACGAGCCAAAGCCGAGCCACGCATCGCTCAGATCAAAGCAGAGGGTTCCATTTCTGAAGCAGCGTGGGCCAACAAACATCGTAATCAGACCCATGAGGCCGAACTTGCTCGAAACAAGGCCATGTCCAAAGCCGAGATTCTTGATATCCTTCGGGGTAAGGAGTTGGACTTGCGCGAACGCAAGCAGCAACACGATATGGGCATGGCGATGGCCATGTTTGAATCGGTTCAAGAAAAGAAACGGATGCGGCGTCAGCAAAAAATGGATTCCTCGGGATAAAAACCGCTTGATGGGAAGCCTGTACACCACTATTCTAGTAGGATAATTCAATAATATGGATATGGCCCCCAGCGAGTATGGCCAGCGCACGCTCTGCTAACGCAAACAAGTCTCTGTTGTTGATAACACTCATGATATTGATGACGCAAGTCGGGTATCTCGAGAACCTCAATCCTTGGATTAATGGCGAACAAACGTTGGATGAAACCGATGACGTCACAGAAACGGGCGGTTCGGGTTCTTCCAATACGCTCACGGCCAGTGTCGAAGGTGCTGACCTTATCACAGGTCAAGCCATGACCGACATCACGTTCGAGTACATAGGCCCGACAACGTACGGAAATTATTCAACGTGGGAAGCGACCAACATCAATAGTCCTGCGTATTCAATGCCCGGGGCTAGCATGCAAATTCTCGTTGGCGATACCTTCTATTTTGATGCAAGCGATCAAACTAATGGCACAGAATTATGGGCGTACGACACCTCCAACCATTCAGAGTGGCGAGTGGATGATATTCGCCCCGGCTCGCTAGCCAGTCAGCCCGGAACAAGTATGAGCATCCTCGTTGGCGATACCATCTATTTTTCAGCAGACGATGGAAGTACAGGTAAAGAACTGTGGGCGCATGATACCTCCAATCACTCGGCATGGCGAGTGGATGACATTAACAGCGGTTCGGCCGACAGCCACCCTGGAAACCTCATGGAACTCCTGATTGGCGATACACTCTATTTCTCTGCAGATGATGGAACTACAGGTCGTGAATTGTGGGCGCACAACACCTCCAACAGCAGCGATCCATGGCAGGTTGCCGATATTAACAGTGGTGTGGGCCACGGCGATCCTGGTAAACACCTCTCGATGGTGATTGATGATGTGTTGTACTTCTCTGCAGATGACGGAAGCACGGGTGGCGAGCTCTATGCATACAACACCTCCAACGGCAGCGATCCTTGGTTGGTGGCTGATCTCTTCAGCGGTGTAACGGGTAGTTCTCCTGGGCACTTTATGCAAGTCCTCGTTGATGACATCATCTATTTCGACGCCAGAGGTGGAAATTCAAACGGTATTGAATTGTGGTCGTATGATACCACTGATCACTCCACGCAGCGCGTGACAGACATCAACAGTGGCACAGGCCACAGCCGTCCTGGGGCGTATTTCAGTACCCTTGTGGGTGACACTATCTACTTTTCAGCCACAGACGGAACGACCGGTGTGGAACTATGGGCGTACGACACCTCCAATCACTCAACATGGCGCGTGGCTGATATCAACAGCGGCTCACAAGACAGCACGCCTGGAGAACACCTCAACCTCCTCGTTGGTGACACCATCTACTTTTCAGCCGACGACGGGTCGACCGATGTGGAATTGTGGGCTCACGATACCTCCAATCACTCGACATGGCTCGTGGATGATATTTGCAGTGTGGGAGCATGTAATTTACCCCCCGCCTTCGGTCGTCCAACCGGTAGCGTGCCCGGATACAACATGCAAGTGCTCGTTGGCGATACCTTCTATTTCGATGCATTTAACACAGGTGCAGGCGCCGAATTATGGGCTCACGACACTTCAAATGATTCGACTTGGAATGTGGCTGAAATGACTTCTGGCACAGGTTCAGGAATCAGCGCTATTTCCTCCAGCATGTTGCAAATAGCCGTTGGCGATACGCTCTATTTCTCAGCGCAAGACGGTAGCAACAGTATGGAATTGTGGGCGCACAGGGGAGCAGAATTCACACCTCCACCCGCCAATGTCAACGGCGCATCTTCCTGCAGCAGTTCACCTTCTCTACCGTTGGGCCTGTCCATCGACAGCAGCACGTGCACCATCAGCGGTACACCAACGGTTGAGGCTGTCAACGAGACCTACACGGTCACAGCGGTCCTGAGCGGCGTGACCTACCAGACTACGGTTTGGATTTCAAGCGCCTACCTACCACTCGTATCAAGCGTCGAAGGTGCGAACCTTTCGGTCGATGTTCCAATGACCAACATTACCTTCGAATACAATGATTCTTCGTTGTTTACACTCACCAATCCATCATGGGCTCCTATGGCTATTTCTACTTCTGCAGATGGACCCATGGGCGTCTATGCCGCCGACGTAGATGGTGATGGCGATCTAGATATCGTAACAGCATCAAAGACCGACACTTCAAGCAATGGTAAAGTCACATGGTGGGAGAACGGTGGTTCAGGCACCTGGGCAGCAAATGATATCGCTACAAATGTTGACGCTCGCTCAGTCTATGTTGAAGATCTCGATGGTGATGGAGACCTCGATGTTGTTGCAGCATTGTTCACTCAGAATACCATCAAATTGTACCTGAACAGTGGTGCGAGTAATCCAGTCTGGACGGCATCAAATATTGATACCAATGCGAAAGGAGCCACGGATGTGCACGTTGCGGACATGGACGGTGACGGTTTCCTTGACGTCGTTTCGTCATCACTGGATGACGACACCATTGCGTGGTACAAGAACGACGGACAATCATCACCAGGGTGGACTTCCACCAACATCGATACCAGTCGGTCGAGCGCACGCGCCGTCGACGTTGCGGACATGGATGGTGATGGCGACCTCGACATCGTTACAGCCTCTTCGGGTGATGATACCATCGCATGGTACGCAAACGGCGGACAGTCGACGCCATCGTTTACCAAGACCGACATTTCCAACACGGCAGATGGTGCACGAGACGTACGTGCCGCTGACATGGACGGAGATGGAGATATCGACATTGTTTCAGCATCTTACACGGACAGCACGATTGCATGGTACGAAAACAACGGCCAAGCAACATCGTGGTCTAGCGGCGTGGACATCGTCACGAATGCTTCTGGTGCTGAATCGGTCTATGTTGCTGATTTGGACAACGATGGCGACCTCGACATTGTTTCAGGTTCTGCACTCGACGATACTGTCGCTTGGTACGAAAACGATGGACAAACCAACCCTTCGTGGGATGCCTATGATCTTTCAACTTCGTACGACGCACGTGGCATACACACTGCTGACATGGACGGTGACGGTGATCTTGAAATCATCTCGGTATCACACAACGACAACACTGTTGCGCTTTTCGAACAGACTGGAACAAGAACGTGGTCCAACTCGATGGTCAGTGTCACAGGCGCTTCCTCTTGCACGGCCTCACCAAACCTACCAACAGGCCTCAACATCGACAGCAGCACGTGCACCATCAGCGGTACACCAACCGTTGAGGCGGTCAACGCAACCTACGAGATCAACGCCACTATCAGTGGTGTCACTTATTTGGCAAGCATTTGGCTTTCATCGTCCTATCTCGAACTCACACCGAGCGTCGAAGGTGCGGACCTCATCATTGATGAAGCGATGGAAAATATCACCTTCCAGTTCAATACCAGTGCGACGATCAATCGCGCCATGGAAAACGGAGTGCCGGTTGGGATTTTATCCGGTTGTGGATATGAATTAATTAGCCATGTTATGGATTCAAACGACCATCATCATTTGACTCACTATGACGGATGTAATTCTGATGGAATCTATTATTCGACAAATTCCGGTGGTTCTTGGACGACAACGTTGATCGATTCAGGAGTATATGGAATGGGATACGCCAATGCCATTGCTGTTGATTCAAATGATAATCCGCACATTGCATATGGAATTGACAATCTGTATTACACGACGCTATCGAATGGGGTCTGGTCATCTCCGATTGTTTTGGATCAGACCGTTGGCCGAGAAATCTCTATGATCATCGATTCGTCAGACAACATCCATATTGCCTCGAATAAGTTCATTACTGGCGGAGACCTAAATTACACCTCATACGTTTCAGGAACCTGGTCAACCGAAACAGTGGCATCCGCTTCGTCCCTGTATCCAGGACCTACCGCCATAGCCGTAGATTCAGCAGGTGATGTGTACATAGCAATGATACAAGAAGCAGCGTCCGGAGGGAGTAACACAAATTATCTCTCCGTGTACAACAACTCGGGCGGTTCTTGGTCTAGCGACTTCATCGACTCTGGCGCCCTAGGTGACTACAGTGTCGATCTTGCTATCGATTCAAATGATGTCACGCATCTTTACTACAGGAAAGGCGGACAACATGTCATCAAAAACGATGCCAGTGGTTCTTGGTCCAGCGACCTCTATACATTAACCGGATCGACTTGGGATTCCATGGGAGATATGGTCGTAGAATCGGATGGTACAGTTCATATCGTAGCCAAACATGGTACGAACAGTGCTCAGTTCCAATATGCAACCAACAAGAGTGGCTCATGGGTTAATCAAGCGATCGCAAATAGCTCAGGATTCGTGCATCCCACTTACAACGCGCTTGCCTTGAATTCCCAAGGCGATATGCATTATTTCTTCAGAGCAGGTAGCTCGGGACAGACTGGTGTCCTGTACCACTTGGTAGAAAGTGGTGCATCTACCGTGGGTAGTGGCTCAAACGCTGGACAGAGCAGCGGCTCGGGCAGCGGCTCAGGCGGTGGCATGACCAACGTCACCAACGCAATGTCATGCGTTGCGACACCCAGTCTACCTGCTGGTTTGAACATCGACAGCAATACGTGTACCATCAGCGGTACGCCAACGGTTGAGGCGGTTAACGCAACCTACGAAATTAACGCCACGATTAGTGGTGTTACCTACATCGGAAGCGTTTGGCTATCTGCGGCTCCGTTCGGCACCATTACCTCTGCGGTGGAAGGTGCAGCGCTCAATTTGAGCGAAGCAATGACGCCGATTGCCCTCAACTACACCTCACAAGCACCTCCCGGAAGTTCCGGTAACGGAACAACCTGGATACCGACTCCTCCTTCAGGTATTCACATATCCAATCCGCGGATGGCCGATTACTTCATGCTTGAGCACGACGACGTGATCTACTTTGACGCCATGATGTCCAACAGCAGAAAGGCCGTGTACGCATTCAGCACCGTTAATGGAACAATGTGGAATACATACGACATAAGCAGCATCAACAGCGCGACCAACTTCCAGCCCTACACGGGAGATTATTTGGCTCAATTTGTCGGTGATGATTTGTTCTTCACAATCAAAAACGGCAGTGGATTTAGCGTATATGAGTTGTGGGTTTATTCCACTTCAAACGGAACAACATGGAGAGCGATGCAACAGACTGCATCGAGTTATGGTTTTGCAATGGCATTTGTCATTGGCGATCGACTCTATTTCGATGAAAGCCATTCTGGCTCTCAGACGTTTAAATTCGGCGTCTACGATACCTCAAATCACACGTATTGGAACCATTCGACGACGATACTTTCTCCAACCGTAGGCGGTTGTGACGCACCCGGTGCAAATTTCCATACCACCGTGGGAGATACGATTTACTTTGATGCCTGCGATGCTTCACAGTCCTATGGAAACGAAATGTATGCGTTCAACACCATCAATGGAAGTTATTGGAGGACTACAGACCTCGACAACGGGGCCAATGATTCAAATCCCGGGGAACGCATGCACATCGTGATCGACGACGTGATCTACTTTGATGCGCAGGTCGGCACAGGGGCCATCAACACTCACGCATTGTATGCTTACAACACTTCGAACGGGACCAGTTGGTTGGCAGCAGATCTTAATGAGCCAGGATACGATATGACGCCACACTCAATGGATACAGCCATGCCAAGGCGGGAACCGGTTGTGATTGGAGATACCCTGTATTTTGACGCCGCTGCTTCACCATACACGGCACGAACGAGCATTGGTTCCACGTGCACAGGAGGTCACACAGAAATCTACGCTTACAACATCGATAACGAAACCGCATGGTGTGTTGCTGATGCGGGAGGAGGTGGATGGAGTGGTTCGGGCCACAACAGCGGTGCTGCTCACAACATGCTTCATCTGATTGGCGACGTTCTCCTGTTTGACGCAGAAACGGGTTCAACCCAGGGGGGCACTCAAACACGAACAAACAGTTTGTGGGCGCACAACCTGTCCAACGGCTCGACCTGGGAAATAACCACGAAGACCACGTTCTCAGACATCATTTCAGAGGTTGGAAATGGTTTCACAGTATTTTCAACAGACAACGCGCTGTACTTCCCTGCCAGAAACAACACGGTAGGAATGGAAGTCTGGGGTTATGACGTTGTCAACGAAACATACTGGCTGGTAAACGATACGTGTCCCGGGGTGTGCGGTGGAATATCGGGAGGCGATTTCCGCACGCTCGTGCATCAAGGCGTGTTTTACTCATCCGTGCGAATCTCACAAACCGTTCAAGGTGAACAACACATTTTGGGTGCATTCAATCCTGTTTACTCGAGTTC
>JAKUNY010000047.1 GCA_022451765.1 Candidatus Poseidoniaceae archaeon | reverse complement strand
GCAAGGATATAGGAATCTGCGAATTGTGACAAAGGTTCCATTACTGGTAAGTCATTTTCCAACGCTGCCAGCGGCAATTCTTCTGTGGGTGAAACGCTACCACCACAGCCAGCATGTCGGTGAAGATCTCTTTCCTGCTTGGAAAGTGCGGGAGCGATTGGGGAAGCCGACAACCCTGGAAGTGAGCGTTGAGCAGCGGCTGCAAACGATTGAGGCCGAGGTTTATCTGGACGGTCAGTACGCTCTTCAGCTACTTCTCCTACAAGATTGAGTTGTGTTCCTGCTGCAAGCGCCCAGGGTGGCGTCGACGTAGAATTCGAGTCGGGACCAGCAATTCTTGGATCGGTCGATTCTGTGCATTTTGAGCAAGCCCTTGCAGTTCCTGAAGTTCACCGCTTGAATCGGGTTGCGTTGGAGAGGTGGCGAGAGTGTGTGCAATGGCCCGTTCGAGTCGCTCCAGAACCCTCCAAGAATGACGCAGCCGCACCTCACGTTTTGTTGGGTGCACATTTACGTCCACTTCATTCGCCGGAACCTGAAGATGAAGAACAGCAACGGGGTGGCGACCTTGCATTAATCGCGTGCGATAGCCTCGACGAATCGCTTGATGAAACGGTGTTGATGCAACAGGGCGGTCGTTAACAAAAATGTGAACTTCGTCGCCTTTGCCTCTTGAGATGTCGGGCGCACTGATATATCCGGTCCAGGATTCATCACCTGGAACATCCGCATCCTGTGCCGGCAGAACCAATGAAAGAAGACTGGATGATTGGCCACCCAAAACATCGTACAAGCGGTCTTCAATCGAACTGCTTGAAGGCAGGTTCAATGTCGAGCGACCATCAATCGTGCAGCGGAAGGAAACGTTTGGATGTGCAATTGCATGAGCAACAACGACCTCAACGATTCGAGCGTGCTCGGTCGCAGGCCGGCGCGGGAATCCAAGCCGGACGGGCGTGTTTTGGAACAATTGTTCAACGGTCACCACTGTTCCATTTGCCATTCCAATTGGTTCGATGGGCTGTCTTCTTCCAGCATCCATACGGATGCAGCGTCCCTCTTGCCCATCAGGTTTCGACGCAACGGTCAACTGAGAAACAGTACCAATGCTTGCAAGTGCTTCACCACGGAATCCGAGCGTATGTATTTCATTGAGGTCTTCAGGTTGGCTCAATTTCGAAGTTGCATGGCGAGAAAGAGCGAGCTCGAGATCGTTTTCGTGAATCCCAGTGCCGTTGTCTTCGATACGGATGAGATCGAATCCACCGCGTTCAATCTCAACATGAATGGCCGTTGAGTTTGCATCCAGAGCATTTTCAAGCAGTTCCTTCACGACTTGAGCAGGGCGTTCTACCACCTCACCTGCAGCAATGTGACCAATGGTAATCTCATCGAGTTGTTGAATCCTATTTGGCTCGCTCAATTCATTCACCTTCCAATCGAATCTTCAGACGTTCTATTAAGTCAAATGCATCACGCGGTGACATTTCATCAAGATTCAGTTGTGCTAACGTCGAGATTACATCCTCCTGTGCCTTCGAAATGGATGGTCTTTTTGATTCATTTGTTTGCATTGCTGCTGCAGCAAAATATCCCAATAGAGAAGATTGCCCTTCTTCCCTTGTTCCGGGAGCTCCGTCTCGACCAGCCTTCGCACCCTGAGCTTGTTGCTCGAGAAAGGCGAGAAGATCGGTGGCCCTCTCAACCACGTTGCGAGGGAGTCCTGCCAAAGCAGCTACTTGGACGCCATAGGATTCATCGCATGGGCCATCGGCAACGGTATGCAAGAATCGTAAGGTACCATCATTCTGAGCAACTTGAACATGGACATTTGCCAGTCCATCGACTTCCGATTCAAGTCCGACCAATTGATGATAATGCGTCGCAAAAAGACTTCGTGCTCCGATGCGGTTGCAAACATCTTCAGTGACCGCCCAAGCGATCGAAAGACCGTCAAACGTGGATGTGCCTCGACCTATTTCATCGAGGAGAAGCAGTGAATTGGGTGTTGCACGACGCAAAATATGGGCTACTTCGATCATTTCCATCATGAACGTGGAGCGCCCTCGCCTCAAATCATCACTCGCTCCGACGCGCGTAAATATCCGATCGATGAGACCAAAACGCGCTTTTTGAGCAGGAACGAAACAACCTGCTTGCGCAAGGATGCTTACTAACGCAACCGTTCGCAAGTAGGTTGACTTTCCACCCATGTTGGGTCCGGTAATAAGTAAAAATCGCCGCCTGTCGTCCATGACAATATCGTTCGGCACGAAACCCTGCTGAACCTCCAAAACGGGATGTCGGGCTTGGGTTAAGACCATCTTTCGACCCTCTGTCAACGTTGGTTTTACCCATGACCGTTGACGTGCAGTGGATGCAAAGCATTGCAAAACATCGATTGCTGCAACCTTGGAGGCAAGTTGTGAGAGTTGATTTGCATGCTTGCGAACGCGTTCGCGCAATGAACAAAACAAGGTATATTCGATGCTTTTGGATTTGCTTTCTGCTGTGAGTAGAAGATCGTCTTGTTCACTTAGTTCATCGGTTACATACCGGCTCCCATTGGTCATCTGTTGCTTGCGAGTCCAGTCTTCAGGAACTTTGTCCTGATGCGTTGATGTCACCTCGATAAACCAACCTATTTGTCGGTTCATACGAACTTTCAGGCTGGGTATATTCAGGTCATTGCGTAATGTGGTCTCAAGATTAGAAAACCAATCATGCCCTTGATTCGAGGCGTTTCGTAATTTATCAAGTTCCTCGTGAATACCAACCCGAATCAAACCTCCATCCCTGAGACCAAGTGGAACATCATCGACAAGAGTACGGTGAATGTCTTCCGCAACATCGGTCAATGCGTTGAGGTTTTCGACAAGGTGACCCAAGAGACCATCCTCGGTTTCGGAGCATAGGCGCTGAACGGCTGGAAGGCGTTCGATTGCATTCGCTGTTGCGAGTAAATCTCGTGCATTCGATCGATTGTACTTCAACTGGGTTGCAAGTCGTTCCAAATCCAGCATCCCTTTGAGGCTCTCGCGCAGGTGATCCAATCGCTTTGATGAACGCATTAACGCACCGACAGAAGCATGTCGTGCTTGCATGGCTTCAGTGTTTGAAAGAGGACGAAGTAACCATGACTTGAGGCATCTTCGTCCCATTGCAGTCCTGCACTTGTTCATGGCCCAAAGCAGAGAACCTTCGTATTCTCCCGCCAAAGTTTGTGTAATTTCCAGATTGCGCAGAGTGGTTTGATCGAGAACCATACCCTCGGTTGTATCCTGAATTTCAACATCGCGAATTGCAATTTCATCATGCCGGTGGACAGATGCGAGATAATCGGCTGCAAGTGCCGTTGCTTGAAGCGCTTCAGGTGATTGTCCAAGGTCAATGTGACCAAGGTCATTCACCTCCAACATGGCTTTCAATCGCTGATGAGCACGCTTTGGTTGGACCGAGTGTTGACTAACTACAATTGAGTCGACCATACCCACGAGATTCAAGTATTCACTCCGCTCTGCATCCTGCGGAGTGAGAATTAACTCACTTGGATTCCATCGCATTATTTCATCGTAAACAGAAGCCCACTTCCCATCACCGGAAAAAGCAACAGCCCAAGCATGCCCAGTTGAAGCATCAATCATTGAAATCGCTGCTGTGTCATTCTCAATCAGGAGGCTGCAAAGCAATGCGGACGCATCGGTGCCAATCAGGGATTCTTCGTAAAGCGATCCCGGTGTGTAGATTCTGGTGACAACTCGCTCGAGAAGTTTTGCACCCTCACGCAACTCTTCTTCTTGTTCAGCAACGGTGACCTTGTAGCCCGCTCGTAGCATGAGACGAAGATTTTCCTCGAGTTGATGCCATGGGAAACCAGCCATCGGTATCGGCTCATCCGCATTCTTGTCCCTTGAAGTCAATGCAAGACCGAGAACGTTTGAGCCTACTTCTGCGTCGTCGTGAAACAATTCGTAAAAATCACCCATTCGAAAGAATAGAATTGTTCCTTGATTGGCTTCTTTGAGCTCATGGAATTGGTCCATCATGCTCCTTTTTGCCACAGTAACCCCTACCTTGCATTATGCAGGATTGAGCCTGATGACGAGAGGTGATTAAGGTTCGGAAAAGTCCGTGTCTTACGCTTTCTCGGTACGCGAGGCTTTGTCCACCATCATGTAGGCTTGTGTTGCAATCATTATTACACCGACAAGAATGAATGCAAAGTTGAGGAACCCTCGTCCTGAAGAGAGAGAACCTTCAATTGTTAGATCAAGAGATAAGCGGTCAGCCTCGCCTTGTGCATTGAATCCGTGAAGGTAGAAGGAATCTCCTTCAATGGAGCTCCAAGTTGGTTGAAGGGGGAGTGCATATGCGAGATTTTTCGAACTGGCTACACCGGTCTCAACATCAACACGTAGGACAGATTCACTACCGCGCTCAGCAAACAACCAGGCACGGTTATTCTCCGCCTCGTAAACCATTGACGTAGACGCATAATCGAAGACTTGTATTGTGCTCGATGAAACGATGTAAAATTCTTGGTTTGTAGAAGCGACGGCTCCGCCTTCCGCTGTTCGGAAGAGTGAATGAATTTCACTTCCTTCCCGAAGGATTGGCAGAACCTGCGGTGCGATTGACGTGTTACCGTCCCAGATTACATGTGCCAAAACAACTTGCAGTTTAGGGGAGGCAGGGCTATCAGATGACGAGTTTATGATGTAGGTTCCAACGGCAAGAAATGTTGAATCTTCAAGGTAAACAACATCATCCCAAATAATTGGATCTTCGATTGGAGCGCTCACTGAAACAATGTCTTGGCCACTCCAACCACGGAGCCCTGATCCACCATCTTCAGAGGTAATCAGCAATCGATTCTTTAACATCGAAGATGTGTCAGCCGCCAGAGCATTTATTCCAAACTCAGATCCATAAGTATCTTCCAATCTTTTTTCTGATATTGCTCCGTTAACGTAAGTTGATATTGTATTCATTGTGTGTGAGAAGGTCACTATTCCATCTTCATCGGCAGAAAACAATGTGATGTTTTCGATCGCTGGATCATTTGGTTGTAAAATATCGTCAACGTCATCGACGTTCATTTGCTGGTACATCCTAAGTCCAGACTGAGTTTTGAGAATAGCGCTGTGTGCTTGATCCCATGAAGCTCCTTGATGATAATCAATGTCAATCAAAAATTCTCCTTCTTCAAAGACCAAGTCGTCTGACGCATCCGTTCCGAGTACCATTCCTTCGAGCGAGCTCGTGCCTCCAAAGAGGAAACCTCCGATGATAATGAAAATAAAAAAAACGCCTATTGCGAGCCATTGATGTTCTGATTCTTCCTCGAGTAACTTCCTCCAGCCACTCGCCATGATGTTAGGAAGGGTCCGATGATTAAGTTCCTTCCCATCGTTTTGACGTGAATTCGGCATTCATTCTACCGGCCGTAGCGCATCGGAGGGATGATAAAGGGAGCATCAGTCGGAGGCATGCTTGGAGGACCGAATATGGCACGTAAGCCCGCATCTATGTATCGCCGTCTCAAGGGACCAGCCTACACCCGAAGCACGTATATCGGCGGTGTCCGAAACAACCGTATCCTCGCATTCCACTCTGGAAACCGCCGTGCTGCAGAAACCGGTGGATTCCCAGTTGTCCTCGAGCTTCGTGCTGACAACGACTGTCAGATTCGACACACTGCTCTCGAAGCTGCCCGTGTAATTTCCAACTCCACCATCCGTAATGCCGCTGGTGCGCAAGGATACGCACTCCGTGTCCACACCTACCCGCACCACGTTCTCAGAGAGAACAAGCAAGCAACAGGTGCTGGTGCAGATCGTGTCTCACAAGGGATGCGCTGCGCGTTTGGTAAAAACGTCGGGACCGCTGCACGAGTACGAAGAGGCCAGCGAATCATATCCATTCACTGCAACGCAGGAAATTTCCTGACCGCCAAGGACGCTCTCCGCAAGGCCGGCATGAAGTTCCCAACTCCAACAACAACACGTGTCGTGCGTGGCGCAGCACATCTCAAGGGACTTGTTTGAACAACCCAAAAATACCATCCTTGGATGGTTTGAATAAGCGAATGCTCATTGATGATAACGTCTTGGAAAGAATGAGGTGAGTGGATGCGCGTTGCAGTTCTCAAAGAAGACAATTGTCAACCAAAGAAATGCAACGATGAGTGTTTCCACTATTGTCCACCGGTCCGAAACGGGCAAGAATGCATCGTAATGGACGAAAAAACAGGCAAACCTCACATTTCCGAATCCTTGTGCATCGGGTGTGGAATCTGTATCAATAAGTGTCCTCATGATGCATTGATTATCGAACAATTGCCAAGCGAACTTGAAACAGATATGATTCATCGATACAGTCTAAATGGTTTCAGACTCTTTCGCCTTCCGACGCCCACAAAAGAGTCCGTGGTTGGGATTCTCGGCCCAAACGGGATGGGGAAATCGACTGCATTTAACGCACTTTCTGGCCGAATTACACCGAATCTAGGAGATTGGTTGGATCAAGACCCGGACTGGAACAACATCATCGATGCGCTTCCTAAAGGTGAGTTGCGAGATTTCTTTGCTTCCGTCCGAGATGGTGGTATCAAAGTTGCACTGAAGCCACAAAACGTCGATCGTTTGCCAAAGAGAGTGCAGGGGACCGTTGAAGGACTTCTTCGCAAGGTCGATGAACGGAAGATGTTTGACGAAATGACCGAGGCGTTAGGAATCTCTCACCTCCTTGAACGAACCGTTCAACAACTTTCAGGCGGAGAATTGCAGCGGATGGCCATATGCGCAACCATTTTACGCGACGCAGATGTTTACTTCTTCGATGAACCATCATCCTACCTTGATATTCACGAGCGCATGAGAATCGTCCGGATTATCCAAGAATTAGCCGAAACAAAGCGCGTGATTGTTATTGAACACGACTTGGCTGTGTTGGACGTCCTCGCCGATTTGGTACACATCGTATACGGTAAGAAGGGTGCTTTTGGTATCTTTACCCCTGCTCGATCAACACGTACCGCAATCAACGCTTATCTCGACGGATTCCTCGTTGAAGAGAACGTTCGTATCCGAGATAAACCAATTCGCTTTCTCAAACACCATGAGCGAACTGCAGAGAAAGGTAGTGTGGTTGTCCAGTGGGGTGACCTCGGTAAAAAATTGGGTGACTTTGAATTGTCAACAGGAGAAGGTTCTGTTCACCGTTCCGAAGTGGTTGGTGTCGTCGGTCCAAACGGAACTGGAAAGTCGACCATGATCAAAATTCTTGCAGGCGAACATGAATACGATAACGGTTGGGTAACCAACGAAGCAACGGTTTCCTACAAACCTCAACACATCGACGTTGACATGGACTGCACTGTACAGACGTGGCTCGACAGCGAACTAGGTATGCGTTGGCGAAGCGGAGAATTCAACGTCAACGTTATTCGCGCCTTGGGTGTTGATGAACTCCTTCCGAAGCGCGTAAAAAAATTATCTGGTGGAGAGCGACAAGCCGTTTCAATTGCGATATGTCTTGGTCGAGAAGCCGACTTGTATCTTCTCGATGAACCATCAGCACACCTCGATGCGAACGCAAGAATGGAAGCCGCCAAGGCAATTCGAAGGACAATGGAAGCCAATGAAAGGTCTGCTTTCGTTATCGACCACGACGTATACTTCATCGATATCGTGAGCGATTCATTGCTTGTCTTTGAGGGACAAGGAGGGGTCAAAGGCAAGGCCATGGGCCCTTATTCTCTGAGGGAAGGGATGAATCGCTTCCTTGACGACGTTAATGTCACGTTCCGTCGTGACCATGATTCCAAGCGTCCACGAATCAACAAATCTGAGAGTCGAAAGGATCGAGAGCAGCGTGAGGTCGGAGATTTCTATTCGTTTGATAGCAAGTAGAGCGTCACGACTTCTAAAGACCACCAACATGAGGAGATAACATGCCTGTCGGCGTTCCACCAAAAGGAGGACCCCTTGGCCGGAGTCGCTCTCGACTCTCTGCTTCGGGTCTGACAACGTTTCTTCGTTGCCCAAGACAGTGGTTTCTTTCTCGAAAAGTTGGGCTCTCGTCACCATCATCCATCGGCCAAATTACAGGCCTTGTCATCGAAGATGCCTTTTGTCGTGTCTTGATGAATCGCCCAGGGCCCATGGAATCACTGGATGATCTTCGTTCATGGGCCTACGATTTGTGCAAGACTGAGGCAAAAAAAGCATGGAATGAAGGACAAGATGCTTGGAATGCACGTCTTTGGAAGCGACAGGATTCTGATTGGTCCGCCGTTGAAGTCGATGATTATGAACAGAAAATATGCAATGGAATCGATTTGTTCCTCGATGAAGTCCGTGCTTGTTTCCAGCAGAACGGTGGACCATACATCGAGACCTATCGCTCAGGCGGAATCCCATTCAACGTACCTTCACCTGCATGGGGAGAAGTCCCACAATTTCCTGTACCAGAGAAAGTTCAATCCCTCAAAGCGAGGGATTGGACGGTTGAACACCCCTTCGTATGGCAGTCAAAGAATGAAGCAATACAGTGGAATGAAGCATGGGAAATTGCTCGACCATGGTTCAAAGATCCCCGTGTACATCAACCTCAACGCATGTTTCACCCAGATGGGTGGGCTGCAGGTGAGCTCGATTTGGTTCTGCGTTGGGATGGGAAGATTCGACTTGTTGATATTAAATCAGGTCATTCGGGCTCGGCTTTCGCTGACAGCTTGCAACACCAACTCCGATTTTATGCATGGTTATGGTCCAGAACCAATGAACAAGGGACTGTCGAGAAAATGCAGGGTTGGTACCTTTCGAGTAAGGAGCGAATCGATTACAACGCCCCAAGTGAAAAGGAACTTACATTGATGGACGAAGAGTTCTTCCAAATCAATCAGCAAATGCGGGAAATGGGAGAAGGCGCATCAATTCTTCCAGCAGAAGGCTCCAACGAAATTGGCAACCACATGCAGGTTTGCTCTGGCGAAGCCGCCGGTTGCAGTTGGTGTGGCGTGTCTTTGGAAAATCTTGATTCAGCAGGTCCGATGAACGATGCCACTCGTCAAACAATGATTGATGGGTTTGAAATCCAGTCACCTTGTCTTCCGTTTTCGAGCATTCCATCTCGTGTGGACGTTGCGGGGGATTTCATCGCTCAGTGGGGCCCACTACCGAACCATTTCAATGAACCAGTCCTTGGTGCTATGCTGAAGGCTGGTGAAGCAACCATTGCTGTCGAGGAGGCGGAACCCGGAGCTTATCCAAATCTTCACGAATCCGAAGAGACCAACGTCGTCATCAAGAATGCTTTACCCGGCGTATGGAGAGACCAACCTCGACTCTATGTTGATGCAGAGTCAGAGATCTTGCCACAATCTGAAACCGAGATTCCCGGAACACGAATAGGATTGCTAAGGACCAGAGCAAACGTTGAGGGAATGGTGCTGTCTATACGCCAGCAAAAGGGCAAACGTCTCGACGGTCGACCTTGGTCCATGCTGGCCTTCCATCTATGGGATGGTTCTCACGTGGTTGAGGTTGTGGCCTTTGGCTCCGCTATTAGTGAACGTTTATTGAAGCTGGAGCCTGGTGAAAAAATACGCTTGATTGGTGCTGAATTAGGGTGGCGGGCTGGATTGGTTCAGTTGCGAATTGATGTACGTAAAACGAGAGTTGAATTGCCCGGACTTTCTTTCGCATGAAAGGGTATTTTAGGGGACGACATCAGTGTCCATCCTATGCCTGTGCAATTGCCAAAACCGGAACTCGATTTTGTTGGTCAATACAATCGCCTCTCCGCAAGTCAGTGAAATACATGGAAAGCCTGCCCTCGCCTTTGGTACTACGAGAAAGTCAGGCGCTTTGTGATGCCGCAGATTCCAATTCTCTATGTTGGAAGAGCCGTCGAGGAAGCAATCTGTAAGACGCTCAAAGAATCTCCTGCTCTGATTGTTTCCTCAGCTCCAGCAGACATTTATGCTCCGACGCCGCTGGATGT
>JAKUNY010000046.1 GCA_022451765.1 Candidatus Poseidoniaceae archaeon | reverse complement strand
ACGCCAATGCAATATTCGTATTTTGGTGACCCCATATTCGCCATTGATGTTACCTACACTCCCGATCATTTTGAGAGCGAGATTACAGGAACAATTGTCATCGAACTGTTCCCACAATGGGCTCCAATTACAGTTGAGAATATGATTGAGCACATCGAAGAAGGATTGTACAATGGCATCTTTTTCCACCGAGTCATCAATGATTTTGTTACCCAATCTGGTGACCCAGAATGCAAGACAAACGGTGTCTACATTCCAGGATTGCCTGCTCAATGTGGGAGCGGTGGAACAGGAGAAACCATTCCTCTTGAGCACAACGATAACCTGAGTCACGTCGATGGCGCGATAGGGATGGCACGTGGTACCGAAGAAGACTCAGCTGATTCTCAATGGTACATCGCCGAAACAGAGGCGCATGGTCTTGACCCTGAAAACAGGGATGATGGAGGATATGCAACCTTTGGAATTGTTCGTGATGGAATGAGCCATGTCCGAGCGATTGCTGAAGTTCCAACATCGGATGATCCTACTGGAACGGACATCAACAATCCGTTTTCGACAGCAGGCCGCCCAATTTACGAAGTGAGGATAAACAGCGTGCAGATGATCGGTGTAGCAGATCCAGATGGGCAACTCTGGGGCCAGGCATCTCTTGATGAAGTCGAATCAGGCATGGGCATGACGATTTTGATTCTGACTCTGTTTGTCGTCTTCGTCCTCGGAGGGGGGTATGTCGTAATGCAAAACAATGCCAAACAAGAAACCCCAATTTACGAGGCAGAACTGCTCGAAGAAAATGAAACCTCCAACACGACGTGACGAATTCTCGGAGCGTACCATTTTACCTTCTCAACATTGTAATGTTCGACGACCCAGTTTCGCCCTTCGTCCATTGCATACTGCAAACATTGTTCCAACGTTTCTTGACACCAATATTCAATTCGCTCATCTTCGACGATCATGTGAATATGAAGCGTGCCACCGGATTCCTTCAATGCTCGAATGGCCGGATACCATGTCGCTTCTGAACTTGGCAAATACCCAAGCAGTACACGATCAGCAGTACCTTCCAATTTCTGCAGGGCAATTTGGTTGTCGCCCGCATGAATCGTAAGCCTAGAACGAACATTGTTCTCTCGTGCTGACCATTCCATAGCGTGAATGCTGCTTGGATTCATTTCGCAAGAGTGGACATGTGCAACATTTGCGTGAACGAGGAGTTGCATCGTGTAGTATCCTATTCCTGCATAGGCGTCGATAACAACCTCACCTTCTGCCTCCACATTGGCCATACGATGACGCTCTGTCACATTGCCAGAGGAATACATCACTTCGCTCGCATCAAAACCGTAGATGAGACCGTTGTCCCTGACCTCGACCCACCCATCTGTACCGAGCAGGATTTCGACTTGGGATGTACGCATCAGGTCATCTGAGATTGGTTGTTGTCGGCCAATCCGTTTAGCATCCATGGCCTTTGCAATACGGTCAAAAAAATCGCTGTGTTCTTGGATGATCTGATTCCATTTATCCCCCAAGAATGCATCTTTTGGGAACAAGACAAGGTCATCAAGCCGTTCCCATTTTTTTGGAATGGTTTGAATCAGATCTTTGTTCGAACCAATCATTGGAATCAGTGTTTTCTTCAATTGGTTGTGCGGGTCGATTGAGGGGGGTGCAAGCCTGACTTCTATCTCCTCAATCCTGTGCTGAAAGGCACCGTTGGAGAGAACAACTTCCTCTCGTATTGGTAATGCAAGCTCATCCCCAACACGCTCGGGGGTGAAGGTCCTGTCAAGAGCATTCAACTCAATCAACATTCGGCGTGCAACCTCAACGTTGACGAGCGGAACAACGAGACACGGCTGTTTTGGCATAAGGACGCCTACAGTCTCCCTAGGGGGAAGTCCTTTGAAGGTCTTCGGTCTGATGGTACATCATGGAAGAACGAGCATTCTGGAAAAATCGCTTCCTTTCATTGTGTTTGGCACTGATTTTTGCTGTTCCTCTCCTTGCACCACTTGCATCTGCGGATGGTATGGAAACGTGTGATACCGTTTCCGGATTCAGCGATTGCGATGATTACGATTCCGACGATGATGAGACGCCCTGGCAAGATTGGATTCGCGGGACGTACGAATTCGATTTACAAGATACTTCAACAATCCACATGTCGTTGAGCTGGGCGATTCGTGAATTTGACCGTAGTAAAATTGGTCTTAATGATTCCATAACACAGGATGCGCTCGCCTTTGATGATTTGGATGAGGACGATGGTATACCTGCGGACATGATTCGCACATACTTCGCCTATGATGATGGTTCAGGAACCGTCGGGGACAAAATGTTGGTTGAGGTTGAAAATACAATCAACGATTTACTCTCGAACGGCTTTGGAACCGTCACTGCAATAAACACACAATACGATGGTATCTACACCGAAGCTGGGATATCCGAGGTTTGCACGACCGATGCAACGCAAGATTCTGTTTATGACGGTACAGGCGTGACAGAAAACAACGTGTTTGAGCCTCCAATTTGCTTTTCAACCATCGCTGAAATCGAATTGTCCACAAGCACATTCAACCTCCTCGATAACGCAGACCTTGATTTGGAGCGAGCGTACCAAGGCCTTCTCATCATGGGGTCCGAATTGACAACGCAGTTCAATGTCTTCGCTGAGCCAGGCCACCATTCAACGTTCACAATCAGCCCGCCCGACTATGCGGCTGTTGTTGGTGTTGATTCCAACAGTTCAACCGATATCGATACTTGTGTACTGACTGGTTGTGTTGCAGAGTGGGCGGTTAACAATCTCGACGACAAACCGACTCGAATGGATCAAACCGTGAGTTTGACCATGGGTTATCGAAACACCTCAACAACCTCCGTCGTTGAACTCGACCCAAATGACGAGGCTGTATCGCTTCATTTGAAAGTCGATTTATTTGACGAACAAGCCGTACAAATTGACTTCGTTGCAGGCATCAAATATCTCGACACTGCGACCATGAATGATTGGGGTATCTCCTTGGTTGAAATTTCGAACTTAGCGACAATTCCTCAGATTACATCCGATGGGATACGTTTGGCATACGAAAACGGAATCGCACCGCTTGATGACTTTACGGATCAATTCCCTGTTGCTTCCATTGGTGATGCTTTTTCCGACTCAATCCCAGGAGGGCCTGATATTCAGATGGGTCAATTGAGTTGGGTGAGCGACTCCATCGCTGATGGACTCGATGGCCCTGCAGGTGGTTTGAACTACAGCCATTCTGTTGGATGTTCTGAGACAGTGACACCGCCGGCCACGCTTTCGTATTGC
Organism: Candidatus Poseidoniaceae archaeon; assembly: GCA_022451765.1. Classification (GTDB taxonomy): domain Archaea; phylum Thermoplasmatota; class Poseidoniia; order Poseidoniales; family Poseidoniaceae; genus MGIIa-L2. The sequence continues at coordinate 6,742 of JAKUNY010000046.1, read as the reverse complement.
ACTCAAGGTCCTAGTGCGATGGGGTATGACCACCCAATTTATCTGCGTTCAACAAGCAATACATTTGAACTTGGATTGCTCAGTCTCATTCAGGACAACCTTCCTGATGACGATTTTACAGTTGATGGTGAGACTTTCTCCGTGAGCGATTATTTTGAAGTCATCACCAATGATGACCTCCGTCGTATGATGGATGCAGGTCTTTCCCTCGAAACTGTTCTGGATACATCATTCCTTGAAAGCATGATTCCATCCGACCTGCCACCATCAAAGATTACGCTTGAACTCATTTTACCAAACTGGATTGAAACCATCAGTGGTGAAGACCGCATCATCTTGGAACATTCTGCTTCAGGTGAAAACAGAAACGAGATTTCGATTGCAGGTCCGTCACCGTACACATACAACCACCCAATTGTTGATGAAAACGGTCAGACCATTTGTTTGCAAACGCAAAAGACGTGTGTTTCCACATCGCTCTCCATCGACTTCGACACCTTTGATATCAACGAGTGGACGAAATCTGTTTCTGTTGAATTTGGTCTTGAAGCCAATGCCGTTGTTCACCGCATTGCCTTACCACAAGGCTACTACGATATCAACGAAGATACGACCGTCCGTATGGAAGTAATCCCGAGTGATTTGGTTCGGTTGATTGGTGACATCATGAGTCGCATCGAAAGTCCGATGAAAATCGAGCGCTGTCTCCAACCCAATACTGATTTTGAGGATTGTCCTGAATCGCGTCGACTTGTTTTCGAACTTACCTCTGATGGACTGATGGAGTTCGGGACCGACGTGGGGGAAATCCTCACAAATGAAATTCATATTGTCTCGAAAGAACTTGAAGAGATTGACGACGGTCCTGACTTTTCGGAGGTTGATATCGGTGATTTTTCAATCGAAACAAGCCTTGCTGGACTTGGAACACCAGGGCCGATTGTCTCCGATGAAGTTGGTTTGAGTGTAAGTCTCAAGATTCCAAAAGTACGGTTCACTTTGGCAGTTTCAAGCCCTTGGGGCGATTTGATTAGTGGCGATCCTGATATGATTACGCTCTCCCTTTTGACCGAGGATGTGAGCAATGCATTCCGTACACCGCTTCTCCAACCGATGGTCATGATTGTGGATGAGATGTCATCGATGATGACAGCGAGCCTCGTTTCATCAGAAGGCATAACCTTCCCTCCGCTTGAGGAGGAGGCGCTCACTGTTCAAACGGGTTCTTGGGACACAACCATTCACGAAGAGACAGAACTCGACCTAACAGGGCCTGTGAGCTTTACACTCCCCAAGGGGATTGTCGTCAAGGAAGGAACATCTGCGCAAGGCAATATGGTAATCACCGAAGATGAAGATGGACGGCAAGTGATTACCTACACGATTCCGCCAGATGGTCTTGATGACGAAGTTACACTTCGACTGCAGGTTACATGGATCTATTTGCTTGGTCAGTTTTGGGCCTATCCTGCTGTGGTTGTTATTCTGCTCATCCTTTTGATTCGACGTCGCCGGAAGAAGAAGAAGAAAAAGCGAGCTGCACGAGAAGCGAAGAATTCCTTGTACAAGGCTCAGAAGATGGGGTTGTCTGAATCAGATTTCGCTCAAATGGCTGGACTGGTTGATCGTCAAGTTGGAGGTTACGATGAAGGCATCGACCCGTTTGAGGCGATGCAGGGTGAACCTCATCAACGCTAGCGATGCAAGGGTTCGTGAATACGCTCCGCAAGTGAGGGGCCGATTCCTGGGACGGTTTTCATATCCTCAATGCTTGCATTGTTGATTCCTTGACGACCACCGAAATGGCGTAGGAGTGATTGAAGTTTTTTGGCTCCCAAACCGAGAACATTCTCTAGCGGATCGCCTAAGCGGGTTTTCTTTCGACGCTTTCTGTGGAAGGTGTTGACAAAGCGATGGGCTTCGTCTCGGGCGTGAACAAAGACTCGTCCACGACGATCGAGAACGATGGGTTCCTCTCCTTCTCTGTGGAGTGTCTCTTCTCGTTTTGCGAGTGCTGCAAGGAGAAATCGATCCTGAACCCCGTGTTCGTCCAACATCTTACGAATTGTGTTGAGGTGTGTTTCTCCACCATCAAGAAGAAGCACGTCAGGCCATTCTTCTTGCCGTTTTAACCAACGTTCAACAACCTCTCGCATCATACGCAAATCATCCATTGCATCGCCTTTGACAATGTAAGTTCGATACTCCTTCTTTGCTGGTCTTCCGTTACGGAGGACCACGCTGGCACCAACGCGTTCATCGCCTTGTAGTTGCGCCATGTCGAAGCAGACAACATGATTCATCTGTTCTACGTTCAACAACAATGCAGCCTCGTCCGCAGCGCGCTGCTCAAGCGATCCACTCGATTTGTTCGCAAGCCGGGTGACCTGAATCTCAGCATTCTGATCAGCGAGCGTGCGTAATGTGACCATATCTCCTCGCATAGGCGTACGAACTTCGACGCTTGATCCTCGACGGTCATCCAACCATTGTTGCAATCCATCGAGAAGAGGTGTAGGGGTCAGCAGTAATCGAGGAGGTCGTCGGTGGACGTAGTGCTCGCTAATGAATCGACTTACGGTTTCCCCAATATCGCCTCTGTGAACAAATGGCCAGACCTCCTGTCCTTTGACAACGCCATCATCTGCATGCAGGACAACCAATGCTGCCAAGTCACCTTGTTCTGCGAATCCAATGGCATCGCAATCACGGTACAATTTACTTGAAACAACGTGCTGACCAATGGTCGTGCGAATCGAGCGAATGAGATCACGATAGTATCCTGCACGTTCAAATTGCATCTCTTTCGAGCATGTATCCATCTTCTCACCAAGTTCTTCCAACAATTCCGTGGCTTCACCATCCAATATTTTCCTGACCGCCCGTACTTGTTCAGAGTAGCCATCTCCGTTGATGCAAGGCCCAGTGCAGAGGCCAATGTGCATGGCCAAGCAACCTTGCGGAAGCAACTCCTTGCAATCACGAATTCCAAAATGTCTTCTTAGAAGTTGCATAACCTGTTTTGCGGCACCAGCGTTTGGAAAAGGCCCCCAACGGTGCGCCTTCTTTGGCGGATGACGCGTGTACATAATCCGTGGGAATTCCTCGTTTGTTAAGACGAGATATGGATACGATTTGTCGTCTTTGAGCATCGAATTAAATCGGGGTTTATGCTCCCGAATCAACTGACGTTCGAGAATCAACGCTTCTTGGGGCGTTGTGGTTACGATGCATTCCACATCATCGGCCCGAGCAACCAATTCCGGAATCATATGGCGGTCTGGATTTGTTGCGAAGTACGAGCGAATGCGTTCGTTAAGTCGAGTTGCTTTACCAACATACAAGACACGGCCTTCGGCTGTTTTGAACAGATACACACCGGGTGATGCAGGCAAATCGATGGATGCTGCATCGACCGCCATGTTGATTCCTTGCGTCCATAGGTCAAAAAAACCTGCATCACTTCCCAAATCACGAAAAGGACAACATCAAATGCAATGCAGTCAAGGTTTGTCACGAGTTCCGATGGTAACCCCAGCAATGTTGCGTATTTTGCGCTGGTTGGATGAGCATCCTGCAGCGCTTGAATCCGCTTGGGACGTTCCACGCAGCATTTCGTTGGAAGGAATTGCAGATGGTGTTGGCGTCGTCCGTTCTGCCTTGTTTCAACCAATGAGTGCGCTCGAAGAGAAGGACCTCATCCACACGCGACAGGCCCATGTTCTTGGCTCGGGTCGTAGGAAAAGGAAAGTCTGCCACATCACCAAGAACGGTAGAAAGGTGCTCGCAGAATATGCAGAAGATGCACCCGAACCGCGCGCAAAGACCTCGCAAAATATGAATGGACAGGTTCCTGAATACACGTACATTCATGGTCGTCGAGGCGAGGCAGAGTCGATTCGTCTTGCCTTTGAACAAAACCGACCAATCCACCTTCGAGGCATGCCAGGAATTGGCAAATCGACACTGGCACGGTCGGTTGTTCAGAATTTGGCGAATGAAGGGGTGACGATTAATTGGGTTCAACTCGATGCGTATTGTGACGTCAAAGAAGCGATGCACCGCATGGGAATCGAAGCACCGCAAATTCTGGACGTTGAGGGGTATGCCTCTCTTCTCGAACAACAAGAGGTTCTGTTGGTGTTTGTTAACGTACACTCGATATCATCACGGCATAAAGCCTCATTTTCAAATCTCTTTCAATCACTCGAGCACCGCAAGGTTCCGTTTATGTTGATCGGGCGAGATCGTGATACATTTTCAATCGAAGCAGAGTATGTTGAGCTCGGACCTCTCGAACAAGAATATGCTGTTGAATTACTGGATTCAGAACTTGGCGAGACACGAAATTCAATCGTCGATACTTTGGGGGGCCATCCTCTTGCAATTCTGCTCTATGATGCCTCAACGCCCCTCCCCGAGACCAATCAGGATGTTCGGACATATGTTGAGCAGGTTGTACTCGGTGAAGCATCTTCTGAGGTCCACGATGCGATGGCTCCATTCCTTGTTCTGCCTTTTCCTGTTCCTGCGAGTCGAATGCCGCGCCCAGACAACGTCCCCTTACTCGACGATCACACCTTGTTGCGGTGGGGTGCCAAAGATTCGTCAATGGAAATGCAACATCTCATTCGAAACGTATGCAAGTCTTCTTTAGAGGATTCTGAAGTTGATGCACTCCACGTTTCAGCAATTGAGCATTGGGGAAAACAAGATGACGCCCTTGCTTCTATTCTTGAATTGCATCATCGAATCCAGCGAGGTGAAACCGATGTTTCAGGCCATCTCTCACTCCGTGCGAATCAGTTGATGAGCACATATTCCGGAGCATTTGCAACCCTTCTGGACGAAGCATTGGTCATCGAAAACAAGAACCTGGAGTTGGTTGAGCTCGCAGCACAACATGCCTTAAATCGTGCAGAGGTAGACATCGCAAAACACTACATTGAGGGTTTCGACGCGTCCAAGCTTGTGAACATCCGATTGCAAATTGCTCAATTTGAGGGAAGAAAAGATGCGATTGAGGCACTTCTGCCCCTGCTGGAGAGGGTTGAAAATAAAGACCAAAAATTGCGGATGCAACTTTCCATTCTTTCACGGAGCATCGATGACCTTTCACCAAATTCCAATCAAGAAGAGTTCAATCGTATCAATCGTCTTATCGATCAGGTTCATTTGCCTGATAACGAACACGAGCGGCAATTGATTCTTACCACTGTCGTGGTGATGCGACATGCACTTGCTCTCGAACAGGGAGATTACGGCGCTGCAAATTTTCTCCTCGAACAACTGAAGGGCATTGCAACTACCAGCGATCCACTGATTCTATATCTGGCTACGAAAACCGAATTGAAAGCGTCTGATTCTCAATCAACCCACTCAGCATTAGTTTTGAGAAATGCAGAATTGGTTGCTAATCAAATCCAGCAACCGTTGTACAAGACATCTCTCCTGTTGCTTCTATGTGAACAACTAACAGAAACTCAACTCCATCGCGCCCAATTGATACATGAGCAAATCGACATTCATTCGATTGAAGCAATGGGAACTCCGTCTGCACGTCGCCTGGTTGCAAAATGGTGGGAGCAAAAAGCAATGTTCGATCAAGAAAGCAGGGTTTTGGCTCTACGTGAAGCAATTTTGCGATACCGTTCGGTAGGATGCCCGAATCGAGCACGTTCATTATCAAAACGGCTACATAATGTCTGATTCATAGCTCAGCGCCAATCATCGTTTTCGTTTCTTGAATCCCGTTGAGGGGTCGTATCTCTTCAACAATGCATCGTGTGAGCGTGAATTCGTCATCCGCTTGCACACGAGCAAGGATATCGAATTCGCCGAACAGCATCCAACGATCTGTTACGTGTTCGATACCGTCCAGAGCACTTCGCACCTTTTCCTCCTCACCGGGCATTGTCGTAATCAATACAAATCCTATTGCCATACTTTCACCTCAATATTCTACTGCAATGAGTGTCTGCGTGTCTCGAATTCCTTTGATTGTCCGAAATTCATTCATGAGAAGCGATGTAAGATTCTTGGCTGAATCGCTGCTGACATGTGCAAGAAGATCGAACTCTCCGTAAAGTGCGTGAACTTCTCTGACAGAATCATGCGAGGTTAAAGCAAGATAGACATCTCGTTCATGAGACGGTTCGGTCTTGAAAAGGACGAATGCTTCTGGCACAAGTTCTCCTCAAGCCGAGGGGGTTTATCGCTTCGGGTGCCATTTGATGGACAAACAGGCAACGGGTGGCTTCAAATGCTATTGCTGGGTAAAGCAATTTATGGAGAGAAAAAGAGCGCTTATTGCGTTTAATTTGTTAACTCTCTTGCTCATAATGTCCGTCGCTCCAGTGGTCCAACCATTTCAGGACCAGACCACTGGCTCAGAAGTTTCAGCCCGAGCTACCACCACTTGGTCTGGAACGATTCAGCTTACCAGTGATTACTTCGTAAACGTTCAGGATGAGCTCCTCATCACATCCTGCACAAGCATTGTGATGTCACCTGGCATTCGAATATACGTTGATGGCCGCTTAACCGTTCAAGGGACTCCAACATGCCCAATCGTACTTTCAAGTTCTTCAACGACCTCGGATCATGAAGGTATACAATTCAACTCTTCATCGAATGGGCGAGGAAGCACCATTAATCACATGCACATTGAGGACGCTGTATTTGGTATCACGTTGTACGGTTCAGACCCAATTTTGAACAATGTCACAATATTCAATCCCGA
>JAKUNY010000045.1:8734-10377 GCA_022451765.1 Candidatus Poseidoniaceae archaeon | reverse complement strand
GAAAGTGCCATCATGTCTGCTCCAAGTTCGGCCATGTTGATTTGACAATGTGGTGCGCCTTGAGCCGCATCAAGCAAGACTTTCGCACCGTTCGCATGTGCGATTCGAATGATGTCTTCGATCGGGTTGCGAACACCCAAAACATTTGATGTGTGGACCACACAAACCAGTCCTGCACCTTCAATGGACGCTTCCAATGCTTCCATGTCGAGGGTCAAATCAGATTTGACTGGAACGTATCTCAATTCGTTTCCGAATGTTTCGGCGAGCATTTGCCAAGGAACAATATCACTGTGGTGTTCCATCTCTGTAAGAACGATGGCTCGGCCTTTCAATTGAGGATGACCCCATGCGTGAGCTGCAAGGTTGATCGCTTCAGTGGTTCCACTTGTAAGGATGCATCGCTCTGCTTGAAACCAAGATTTGAGTGTGGTTCTGCATGCCTCGTAGCCATCGGTGGCTTCTCCAGCAAGCGTGTGGACTGCCCTGTGCACGTTCGCATTGTGCATGGTGTAATACTCGTTCATTGCATCGATAACGATTGCAGGTTTCTGGGTGGTCGCAGAATTGTCAAGATAGATTAGACGGTGCCCGTTTACCTCTCGCTGGAGTATTGGAAAGTCATCTTGAATTGCCATCGTATCACCCAATGAGTTGGCATTCAAGATGCACAATTAGTCGAGTTTGCATTGCCTCTCGGACGTGGTCCGAATCGAGCCCAGAAAAAGAATCAACAAGAAAACCTTCGACGAGCATTGATGTCGCCTCCTGTTCGGAAAGACCTCGACTCATGAGATAATGCAATTGCTCCTTGTTGATTGGTGCGGATGCTGCACCATGTGCTGCTGCGACTTCATTGGCCAATACCTCCAATTCAGGAATCGCTTCGGCACGTGACGACGGAGACAACAGAAGATTTCGGAAGACTTGGCCAGCATCCGTATGCTGTGCATTGTCGTCAATTTTGAGAGCGCCTGTACCGATTGAATGACTTCTGTCATCGCATGCAGCGTTAAGAATCAGGTGTGAATTTGTGTGCGGTTGTTGATGATGAATTTCGATGTGATGATCATCATGACGCGTTCCATGGCCATGAACTGCGATAAATTGTTTCAACGAGGCGTTTGTTCCGACCAAGGTCGAGCGAATATCGGATTTGTTTCGATGACCACCCATTGAGAGGGTTGCCAATTCAAAGCGGGCATCTCTGTGAACGTTCCAGTCGTCAACACGAACCATCACCGCATCGGATGAGAGTTCATTGATGATTCCTACGCTTAATTGGGCGTTTGCATTGATGTCTCCCGTTAGTGCGAGTCCGAACCATTCCGGTTCACCATGCAAATGAACGACTATGTTGGATGCAGTTGAGCAAGAAAGGTGAAGATGTGCAGCAGCAGCATGCCCTCCCGCATGGATGTGGATGTGCCCATCCGCATCGTCGCATGAAACAACGACGGTTTCCTCGAGAATTTCGTTGAGGAAAATCCGGGCGATGTCCGTTGATGAGAACGGCTCAAAAGATGACGAATCCAATTTCAAATCCTCGCTCTTGACGAGAGCGGACTGCACTTCAGGGATGGTATCGATGTTCACTGGATAAACCCGTGACCATGGCGTGTAGCGCCAGAGGTGTTCGGATC
>JAKUNY010000045.1:0-8724 GCA_022451765.1 Candidatus Poseidoniaceae archaeon | reverse complement strand
ATCGATTTGGAACAGTGGCATCGAGGTACGATGTCATCCAATCGAGCCCTCCATTTCCAATTCAAGGAGCCGGTTGAGTTCAACAGCGTATTCCATCGGAAGTTCTCGGGTAAAAGGTTCGAAGAACCCATTCACAATCATTCCCATAGCCTCTTCTTCGGTATGGCCTCGGCTCATGAGGTAGAAGAGTTGGTCGCTGGATACCTTGGAAACACTGGCTTCGTGTTCAAGGTCAGCCGTTGAATTCCCGATTTCCATGGTGGGATACGTGTCGCTTCGACTGTCTTCATCGAGCATAAGTGCATCACAGACGACTTTCGAACGGCAGCCTGCCGCTTTTGGTGTCACCTGAAGCATACCGCGGTAGGAGGAACGTCCACCGTTCTTTGAGATGGATTTTGAGAGGATGTTCGATGTGGTATTCGGCGCAAGGTGGTGAACCTTGGCGCCAGCGTCTTGGTGTTGACCTTCACCAGCATAAGCAACAGAAATGATTTCTGCATGGGCCCCTTCGCCTTTGAGCAAAACTGCTGGGTACTTCATTGTCAATTTCGAACCAATGTTTCCATCAACCCATTCAACCGTGGCATTTTTGTGAGCCACGCCTCGCTTTGTGACGAGATTGTAGACGTTTGCAGACCAGTTTTGAACCGTTGAATAACGGATCTTGGCACCTTCCATTGCAATCAATTCAACAACGGCTGAGTGAAGTGAATCCGTGGAGTATGTTGGAGCAGTGCAACCTTCCACATAATGGATGGACGAGCCTTCGTCAGCGATGATGAGGGTTCGCTCGAATTGACCCATGTTTTTCGCATTGATGCGGAAGTATGCCTGGACAGGCATCTCGACGTGCACACCCTTTGGGACGTAAATGAATGAGCCGCCTGACCATACGGCTGTGTTCAGTGCAGAGAACTTGTTGTCTGAGTGCGGTATGACCGTCCCGAAGTATTTTTTGATGATCTCAGGATGTTCCTTGAGGCCAGAATCCATGTCGAGGAACAGGACGCCCTGCTCTTCGAGGTCTTCTCGAATCGAGTGATAGACCGCTTCGCTTTCGTATTGGGCAGTGACACCACCGAGCCACTTTTGTTCCGCTTCTGGGATTCCAAGCCGGTCGAAGGTTCGCTTGATATCGTCTGGGACGTCATCCCAGTCCTTCTCGGTCTTGTCGGAGGAGCGTAGGAAGTATGTGACGTTGTCAAAATCGATGCCTGCAAGAGAATCACAGTTTCCCCAGGTAGGCATTTCCCGTTCCATGAAATGATGGTAGGCTTTGACTCGAATTTCAGTCATCCATTCCGGCTCTTCTTTGAGCTCGGAGATGTCACGGACAACTTGTTCACTGAGACCTTTGTCAAAGCGTATGGTTGCTGATTCTGGGTCATGGAACCCGTATTTGTAATCTCCAACCGCATCCTGAGCATCTTGTGTCATAACATCACCTCAAACAAGGGCATCTACCCAATCGTATCCTTCTTTTTCGAGTTTTATGGCCAAATCCGGCCCTCCGCTTTGAACGATTTTACCGTCGATCAAAACATGAACGAAATTTGGCCGAACCAAGTCGAGAAGGCGTTGATAATGAGTGATAATCATGCACCCTGTATCCTCGGCAACGGCGTTGATTCCATCAGCGACGATACGCAGTGCGTCAATATCGAGTCCTGAATCGGTCTCATCTAAAAGGGCCAAATCTGGTTGGAGAAGCAGCATCTGCAGAATCTCAAGTCGCTTTTTTTCTCCGCCACTGAATCCGTCGTTGACGTAACGAGAGAGGAACGATTTGTCCATGTCGAGTTGCTTCATGGCTTCGTTTAGTTCTTTTCGAAATGCTCGTGGTGACGGTGCTTCTCCCCGAACGGAGGCAACAGATTTGCGCAGGAAGGTGCCGACTTGGTCACCGGGGATTGCAGCAGGGTACTGGAATGAGAGGAACATCCCTGCACGGGCCCGTTCAAAGACCTCCATGTCGTCAATGTTTTGTCCTTTGTAGTGGATGGTCCCGCTCGTCACTTCGTAGGCAGGGTGGCCCATAACCACATTTGCCAATGTGGATTTTCCGGCTCCATTTCGACCCATAATAGCGTGAATTTCACCTCGTTTGATTTCAAGACTGATGCCTTGGATAATTGGAGTATCCCCAACTGAAACGTGAAGATTTTCCACACGCAACAAGACATCGGTCATGTTCTCACCCATTCGTTGGTATCGTCACCCCCTTATCAATAGATGCAATCAATCACAATACTACGCCTTTGCAACATTTCAAACATCATAGCAATGTGGGTGTGCTATGGACGACGATTTGGTTCGAGCTTATGCGCTCGAAGCCCAGAAAGCGCTGGAAGAGGAGGCCAATCGTCGAATTGCTGAGCAAACCGATGCAGAAGAAGAGGAGCGACTGCGAAACACGCGCATATCTGACGCTGTTGGAACCGAACACATTGTTCCTGTTTTGCTTTCTCGACTAGGCCCAGTTCGAGCCGCACTCGATGGACATGGAGGTGGTATCGCAGTATCGATGTGGGACCAAGATGCCACAGGATTCAATTTCGTGCTGGACCTTACAGGAGCATGTCTTTCTTGCGGAGCTGCTCCTGGCACACTTCAGGGCGTCCGTGGCGATCTTGAAGGTGATTCCGAAATCAACGGCGTGCGATTTTCCTCAACCCTGCTCGATACTTTTGATGAACTCGGTCGAGAATTTATTCTCGCTCACGGAAACGTGGAATTCGTTGACGTACCAACGGGCAATTGAAAAGAAAGGGTACTGGAGGTCTTCCTATGACTGCATGGATGGACGGTTCGAGAGACAATCCAAAACCGAGTCGTGAGAGCGATCAAGGCAAATTCGAGGTTGTCGCAAGGGACGGTTGTGCACGACTTGGAAAACTTCACACTGCGCACGGGTTGCTTGAAACGCCTGCACTGTTGCCTGTCATTAACCCGAACATACGCACCATCGAACCGAGGGAGATGTGGGACCGATATGGGATTCAAGGCCTGATCACAAATTCGTACATCATCTGGAAACACGACGATCTCAAACAACATGCCGTGGAGAAAGGGGTTCACGATCTTCTCAACTTTCCAGGCGTCGTCATGACCGATTCAGGTACGTTTCAATCCTATGTTTACGGTGATGTCGAGGTCGGCGTGGAAGAAATCGTTGAGTTTCTACGTTCAATTGGTGTGGACATCGCTACCATGCTCGATGTCTTCAGTCGTCCGGACATGACCGAAGACGAGGTACAAATGGCTGTAAAAACAACCATTGAACGATGCGAATCATCGCTCATCGCTGCTCAAAATGTGATGCTCAATGGCCCGATTCAAGGTGGAATTTATCGGCATCTTAGGAAACAATCTGCCCAAGGGATGGGCGCATTTGATTTCTCGATTCATCCCATCGGTGGGATTGTCCCGATTATGGAACAACATCGTTACAAAGATCTTGCAAAAATCATGCTCGCAACTGTTGGTGAATTGCCTCCAGAACGTCCACGACACATGTTTGGTTGCGGTCATCCGATGCTGTTTTCGATGTTGATTGCGCTTGGCGCTGATTTGTTCGACTCAGCAGCCTATGCACTGTTTGCTCGCGATGACCGCCTTCTGTCGCCACAGGGAACGTATCGGCTGGGTGACCTCCATGCTTGGCCTGAGTTGGTTCCATGCATCGTGAATTGGACGCCTGAAGCAGTGAGAAAACTTGACAGAGACGAACGAACGAGTCTTTTAGCACGCTACAATCTTGAAGTGACATTAGCAGAACTTTCTCGCTGCAAGCAAGCCGTTCAGGAAGGAACAATTTGGCAGCTTGCTGAGCAACGTAGCCATCAGCACCCCTCGTTACGTGAAGCGTTCTTGTGGCTGACAACGCGTCCATTCCCGACTGGGATGTCAACGGATTTGGTTGGTGATTTGGTTCAAGATGACCGCTCTGCAGCGCGAGATTATCACCCAAACGGAGGCATATGGGAGCAGGATTGGTCCCGCATCGTGGATAAACAGGCCCCACAAAGAAGACGCGGTGAACGATGGGGCGGTGAAGATACTCTGTCACGTCCGCACATACTTGCAGCGAGAAAAAATTTGCATCAACGGTGGAGACCAATGTCTCCTGAAACATCGGATGTGCTTGTACTCAACGGAAAACCTGGGCCTTGGAGACAACGGTGTGATCTCCTGATACTGCGCCTCAAGAAGGTACTTCCCGATTTGGAAATTCTCGTTCAAACACCGCTTGGCCGGCTGCCGTATTCCCTCGAAGACCTCAACCCGTTTGCTCAAGTCGATGGACCAACGTGGCTCTGGAAACGGAGATTGAATACGGTCCTCCTTCGGGAGGAACTCCAACGTTTGCACATTGAAGCAGACCGAATTTTAATTCTCGACATTGGCCAGGAAGGTTTGATTCGGCAAGCCTCAAATCTTCTCATAAAGCACGGATTGCTTGAGGAAGAAATCATCGTCGATGATGCACACCTTCCATTGCTTCGAGATCAACAACGTCGCCGACAAATCGTCGATAAATTGGTTGTTCTTGCGAACGTGAGTTATGATCACGCATCTGAACTCGTCGATGGATGCACCTACATCATCGGCGGAACTGGGCGGGTGAAAAATGTCATCGATAAAAGCGGAAATCACTTGTTTAGTCCTCGATTGAAAGACGGAGGGCTCTCCATTACAGATTTGGGCTCAAAAGCAATTTACGAACGTCGCTCAGATTCCATTTCGGACGCTGGAGGATATCATCCGTATTCCGGTGCTGGGAAAGGACCTGCTGTTCTCAAAGTCAAACAAGATGCTGTTGAATTCGTTCTCCGTGGAAGAAATGTTTTCCATGGGTTCATTTCGTCCTGCGATGCGTGGCTCAAGGCGGGACAAACCTGCTTCATCGTCGACGAGGAAGGGACGCTCATTGGGCACGGTCTTTCACAATGCGATGCTGACGAAGCATTGCGTCTCACAAAAGGCATCGCAGTAAGGACGCGAAGTGATTTTTCGAAGACATTCGATTAGCCTGACGTGAAAGGATTCAAAGACTTCCTTCCCGTGTGTTTAATGAGAACAATGATTGATGAGCTCATTATTGAGACCGAAGAGTTGACCAAATCCTATGGTCCTCACGTTGCTCTCGATAAATTGAATTTGACAGTCCAGCGAGGCGCAACAGGTCTCCTTGGACCAAATGGTGCTGGGAAATCGACCTTCTTCAAAACGATTCTAGGTCTGATTCAGGCTACATCTGGTGAGGGCCGTGTTCTGGGGCATGACATTCGTACAGAGGGATTGGCGATACGCTCGAAGATAGGGTACATGCCGGAATACGATGCTCTGGATGAAAACATGGACGCCATTCATCAAGTCCGTTACAGCGGTGAATTGCTTGGAATGAATCCCGTAGTAGCGATGTCTCGAGCCCACACAGCAATGGAATACGTCGGCCTTGGAGAACTTCGTTATCGTCCGATTTCTTCGTTTTCGACTGGAATGAAACAAGCCACGAAGTTGGCTTGTTCAATTATCCACGATCCACAGCTCATCATTGCTGACGAACCATCAAACGGTCTCGATGCAGATGCAAGGCAAGCCATGCTGACAACGTTGTCCAACATGGTCAACGCAGGAAATCGCTCAGTTCTCATGGCGAGCCATTTGATGGACGATGTTGAACGGGTTTGTCAGAACATTGTCTTGCTTCACAAGGGCAAACTTGCAGCACAAGGACGCATAGAGGACTTGAAAGCGATCGACCGTGAAATCGAAATTCATGTGTGGGGAATGGCAAGTGAACTTGAGGCATCCATGGGCCGAGATGGACTCGATGTTCGCCGAGAAGGGCGCATGATGCGGATACGTCACGATGGAGAAAAAACAACGCAAAGAATACTCAAGTGCGCAGCAGAAACAGGTGCTCAAATCCGACGGATGCACGAATATGAAGCATCACTTGAGGACCTTTTCATCGTCATTATGGAACGTTTTGGGTACGGTGTGAAATCGAGTGAAGACCTTCTTGCATCTCCGGCTGAAGCACGGAAGGTGGATGCTCCTGAATCGATGGGAGGTTCCGGTGCATGACCGACCAAGGAAGCGTGGATGCCTCGACTCCGGTGACTGGCCAGAGTCGGATGGATGCAGCGTGGGGTTCTGAGTCAACGGACCATGCTGCAATCGCTCAACCCATCGCTCAAACCGGTCAAGTGTTTGAACAAGTTTACGTTCCTTGGCAAGGGACGTTGAATCCCCGCTGGATGCGAAATTGGGCAATATTTCGTCACCACGTGCTCGGAATTGTCAGAAAAGGCCACCGGCCGTGGGGAGTTCCAACAAAACTCGTTCTGATTTTTGTCTTAATCGCTTCAATGACGGATGTTGCTCTTACACTTCTGTTTGCAGTTATTGGTGAACCAAGTCTGTATGAACTCTGGGGAATTGGCCGGAACAATCTGTATGGGCACGTGCTTGGATTTTTCCCGCGTAACATGCTGTTTTATCCTCTCGTCGCAGCATTGCTTGTTGGTGGTGTTATTTCTGAGGACCGTTCAAACGGAACAAGTGCCCTCTATTTCTCTCGTCCCATCAACCGTTTCGACTATGTGGGCATGAAGTATTTGGCGGTTGCAACAATTCAATCATTTATCATCATCGGGACGCTCTTCCTCTACTACTTCGTCGACATTTTGGCAATGGGTCGCGGTTGGGCTTGGATTCTTGATACCTTTCCCTTGTTTTTGACAACGGTATTTTGCGGCATTCTACTTGTAATAACCTATACCAGTATCGGGCTTGCGCTTTCATCGATCTCCCGTGGTAAGTTCTTTCCTGGCATTGCTCTGCTTGCAGTTTTGTTGGGTACAAAGACACTCGCAGCGATTGTCCAAGGTTTGTTTGACCGTTCCATTCTTTATCTCATCTCACCGTACGACTCGGTCGCACATGTGGGTCAAGCTCTGATCGGTACAAACGTTGTTTATGATCATCCGTGGATATGGTCACTTGCTTCGGTTGTGGCGATCAACGCGATCTCTCTCTACGTGCTCAGCGTCCGCGTATCATCCATGGAGGTGTCCCGTGAATGATTCCCGATTTTGCACAGGAGGGGAAAGCTCAACAGCAGCAATGGGTTCCTCAACCAGATGCCCCTGTTGTTATGTTCAACAATGTGGGCAAGACCTACGGACGTTACCAAGCAATTGGAGGCATTTCTCTGGCATTGAGTGGTGGCGTAACAGGAATTCTTGGACTGAACGGTGCTGGAAAATCAACCCTGTTCAAACTGCTTATGGGTAAACTCCAACCAACCCAGGGGGAAGTTCGACTCTTTGGAACCAATCCGTGGAAGAATCCAGCACCGTACGCACGGGTTGGCTATGTTCCTGAAAACGAGAACATGCATGATTGGATGACAGCGCATGAGTTTGTTTCCACCTTTGCTCGCCTTCATGGATTAACAAGAGATGAGGCGAAGCGTGAAGCTGAACGAGTCCTAGAATTCGTTGGATTGACCGATGTTATGCACAAAAAAATAGGCCGCTATTCCAAAGGAATGCGTCAACGGGCAAAGATAGCTCATGCTTTGGTGAACGATCCTGACCTCATCATACTCGACGAACCCCTGCAAGGTTGTGACCCGTTGGCGCGTACCACGATTATGAACGTCATCCGAGAACTTGGTCGAATGGGGCGAACCGTACTGCTGAGCAGTCACATTCTTTCAGAAATCGAACGAATAACAGAACAGATTGTTATCCTACATCAAGGAAAGTTGTTGGCAATAGGCAATCTCCATGCGATTCGGGAACAATTGGACAACATACCCCACACCATTGAAATCGAATGCAGCAATGCAAAATCTCTGGCAAAAGATGTCCTCAGCCTCGAGGTTGTTCATGGCCTTCAGTTCCCAAGCCCGACAAAATTGAAAATTTTCACGCACCATCTTGGTGAATTCCACAAGCGTCTCCCAAAAATCATCGTTGATAATGAGCATGATGTAATGGTCATCAACAATCCAGACGATGACCTTCAGTCGATTCTTGGCTATCTCACTGGAGGCTATCGCTGATGGAGAAGAAGCGTGGCGAAACCATCTGGACCGCGCTTGACCGTAAGGCGACTGCTATTGCAGAATTTACGATGCGTCAGTATCGAACGCGTCTCTCTACATGGGTTGTTCTTGGTGTAGGATTCCTTGCGATTTCGGTTGTTCTTCTGTTCTACATCGATGCGATGAACACGGAGATTGAAGCCATCGACAACGATGGTGATTCTTTCGATTGGGATGGCGATGGCTATGTCAATGGTCAAGAATACAAGTACGGTACTGACGCAACTGATCCATTCTCAAATCCCGGATTGTTGAACCCTCCCATCGAACCCGAGCCTGCGTCTATGTACATCAATGAAGACGACTATGACTGGGATTATTCGGATGCATCAACCATCAGAACCGGATTCGACAACGACGGTGATTGCACGGATTCGGATCTCCTCCCGAGTCAGCAAGACGACAATGGGGATGGCATACCCTGCAACATTCTTCTGAGCTTTGATGCTACCACTGGCTCATACTTTGTTTACGCAGATCCAAATGTCGATGAGGATCCTGATGAGGACCTAGAAGGAGATGTTAATGATTTTATACAACTTCAAGGTTCTGATAAGAGCTTCAAGAGAGTCACTCAACTCCATGACAAGTATTCAAAT
>JAKUNY010000044.1 GCA_022451765.1 Candidatus Poseidoniaceae archaeon | reverse complement strand
AAGACTTTCACTGCAGAGTGGACACTTGCACGGGTCAGACCTATTCGGCGAGCTAACTGAGCCTGCGTACGGGGCGTTCCCTCCTCGAGGATGTCATCGATCACTTGCCGTTGAACGGTGGAAAGACCAATTGGTAGGCTTGAAGCCATTCGTTGATGATCGCTTGAAGCGGATTTCAGTACCTCTACTTGTGAGGGTCCACCTGCGAAGTAACACGTCCGGCCATTGACGGGCAGGATTGTAATGTTGCCTTGATTGTGCATGACATCCAAATGGTGACGCAATGTTCCGTTTGCAGCACTTAGTTCATGTTGAAGTTCTCGGTAACATAAACCGGGATGTCGTTCGAGTGTGCGAAGTACACGCGCCCGGAACGGATGTTCAGTGGATTGTCGCTTGGTCGCAATGCCTCCAAATGCAAGGGCTGATACGGTCGATGTCATTGCTGCGAGGCCTTGAGCAATGCCTGCAATTCCACCGACTGTACCCGCAATACCTGCGGCTAACCAAGGACGTTGACGAACCCATTGTGTTAGAAGAGCCATACGGTGTTGTTGACCTCTTGGTATCTTAATGCATCGTATTGACGCATCTAAGCTCCAACGATTGAGCCCTGATGGATTTTCATGAAGGCAACCAAGGGTGAGAGGAGACGTCCACATGTCATCCCATGGCTGGATAGGCGATATGTGACACGAACGGGAGGTCCATCGGTAACGATGCGCTCAACCAAACCCTTCTCCGCTAGGTAACGTAGTTTATCTGAGAGCGTTCTTGAAGAAATACCCTTCAACAGATGCTTCATCTCATTAAAACGGCGGTTCCCTGCGATGTAAAGCGTTGAAAGAATCTCGATTGTCCACCGAGAGCCAAACACATTGAGCGCTTCAACAGCCGCATCTACTTCCCAATTCAAATCAAATCTGCCTTGCCCAGAGTGGTCTTCAAGCAAGGAGCGAACCGATGCACCAATTTGGATGGTTTCACTAATTTTGTCGCTGAGATTTTTCAATTCAGTAGCGGGAAGGACCATCGGAGGTTCAGGCATGACCCTCGGATACATCTCGCATACTTGATTTCTTTTCAACACCGATTGGTCAAAACGCAGGAGCGCATGATTCATGAACGGTTTGCTTGTCGTTCACAACATGAAGGCTGTTGAGAACGTTGCAATCATCGGTGCAGGAAACATGGGTTCAGGTATTGCACAGAAAAGTGCACAAGAAGGATTCAATGTGCAAATGGTTGACAGAGAAGCACAATACGTCGCTCGTGGTCGTTCGATTATCGAGAACTTCCTACAAGAAGCAATCGAACGACGTATTTTCTCACAAGATGAAGTGGATGCAACACTTGGGCGAATCACGGATGTGGTGGGTACTGAGAATACTGCGGCAAACACCGATTTGGTCATCGAGGCCGTGTTCGAAGATTTTGATATCAAAACAGCTGTGTTCTCCGCTTTGGATAATGCTTGTGATGAAGGAACAATCCTTGCATCGAACACCTCTTCGCTCTCTGTCAATGCCCTTGCTGAGGCAACCGGTCGTCCTGACCGTTTCGTGGGTTTGCATTTCTTCTACCATCCTGCCAAGAATCGATTAATTGAGGTCATTCCTGCGAAGACAACATCGAAAGAAACGCTTGAGCGAACGGTTCAGTATTGTAGAACGCTTGGAAAGGTTGTCATTGTTTGCAAAGACCGACCAGGATTTGTTGTCAACCGATTCTTTGTCCCATGGCTCAATGAAGCCTGTTTACTGCTCGAGGAAGGCGTCGCAACTGCTGCGCAGATTGATGCGATATCATGCAAAGCATTCCGACTCGGACTCGGACCGTTTGGACTCATGAATCTCACAGGTCCTCCGATTGCACTGCACTCAACGGATTACCTCGCAGAACAATTGAACACCCCACGCTACAAAGGCGCCCAAAACCTCAGAGATCTTGTTGCTAACAATGCCATGTGGCCAATTGGAGATGATTCAGAGTATTCTCAGGAACAATACACGGCCGTATCTGAACGCCTTCTCGGTGTTGTTTTCGGCGTTGCTGCACAAATTGCGGAGGAAGAAATTTGCTCGATGGAAGACGTCGATCGAGGTGCAAAGGTTGGTCTTCGATGGGCTCGAGGTCCGTTCGAAATGATGAATCGAATTGGTGTTGCAGAAGCCTACAGAATGGCGGCTGCCTACCAAGTGCTTGCAGGTAATTCATGGACGCTTCCTGCATTCTTCAAAGATCAATCCGATGCATCAACGAACTGGGATTTCTCCTATGTTGACTCATCCGTTGAAGACGGAATTGCGACCATCACCATTAATCGCCCAGAAGCTATGAATGCATTAAACGAGGTTGTCATCGAACAACTCACCGCCGCGGTGGAGGCTGCAAACGGCGATAATGCCGTTTCAACAATCGTCCTTGATGGTGCTGGAAAAGCCTTCGTTGCTGGAGCAGACGTCAAATTCTTTGTCGACAAGATTCGTTCCGACGATATTCCCGACATTGAGACATTTACTGAAAACGGGCACACCTTGCTCGCTGCGCTTGAAGATTCCATGAAGACTACGATTGCATTGACAACAGGCCTTGCTCTTGGTGGAGGACTGGAACTCGCATTGGCTTGTGACTACCGAATCGGGACGCGACGCACGCAATTCAGGTTTCCTGAAACGAGCATTGGAATCTATCCTGCTCTTGGCGGGACGCAACGTCCTGCTCGAATCGCAGGTCGAGAATTGGGCCGGTGGGCTGTCCTTGCTGGAAATTTCATGAATGCTGAAACTGCGAGCGATCTTGGTCTTGTTACTCATCTCGTTGACATCAACGACGTTCCAAATTGTATCAAGGACATCCATGCATCCGGAAAACCAGACAACAAGTATCCTGGAAAACCAATGAATGAGAACAGCCCTGTCGTTAAGTTCGCAAAGAAATTCTTCTCTGATGGAAACATGGCTGCTTTGCTTTCTGGCAGCTGTCCAGATGGATTTGATGCTGAAGACAAGACGGTTGCTCGGCAACTCAAATCACTCAAGTTTACCGCTCCAATTGGCTTGGCAATGGCGAGTGAACGAATCGATGCAACCGAATCGATGTCGTTAGCAGATGGACTTCAACTTGAGCTTCAAGGGTTGGATCGAATCTTCTCAACTGAAGATGCACTCGAAGGACTCAGCGCATTAATTGAAGGCCGAAGGGCTACCTACAAAAATGCCTAAACCCAACACGATTGCAGAGTTTTAATGGATTGTATGATTTTGTTGAGATCTATGGACTCCTCTCGTTCTTGTGCCAGAAGTATATTGTTTTCAACAGCATCTACAAAATCTTCAGAGGGTTCCTCGTTGAGTAAGTCCGTTAATACATCTTTCAACGATTTGGATTGACCACGATGTATAGCAATCTGCGCTTTGAGTTCCTCCTCATCATCGCGGGGTGAACGAACGTTGGAGGTCAAGCCATCACCTCAATCGGAGAGTTCTGCCGTTCTGCGTACCATCGATCCCACGGAACGACGTCTTCTTCCGTCCAGTGCTGAAGTGGACCTTCGGGACTGATTGAATTTCCACAGTCTGCCCCAAGATTCTGACTCTGCTTGATGCCTGGTGCACCCAAGACAAGAGCGGAAGAGAGAATGCCCTGCGCAATAGCAAGGCTGTTTTTGTCCGTGCCACTCCAGTATGCTTGAAAGCCCGGGTGGGTATGAACCCACACTCTGAATGGGGCCATCATGCCAACAGGCGGCCGAAGTGGAACTCGACCAGGTGAGCCCCAATCAATCTGTATCTCGCCGTTAGCATCGATAAGCACGGAGGTTTCAAGCCCGGCGATCAATGAAAGGTTGTAGACCAAATCCCATCGGCCATGCCTCGCCGCATTCCGTTGAATTGTCAGAACATCTTCCGACTCCACAGCTTGCGATTCAGCTTGAATGCAAGCCCTCATCCACTGGTCGTAGGTTATTCCAATCGCTTCAAGGTCCATCACAGGAATCATACCTTCACCTCTGGGAATTTTAGTTCACCAAACATGATGCTTGACATCCGTTCTCGGAGCGGTGGCTGATTTCGCAATTGCCCCATCAACCAAGTTGCGGCAGCAGCAGCAGCGTTGACGTACCCAAACTGAATGTTTCCTGCTTCAATCGCTCCAGCAATCTGACAACTTGCAGGTTCATGATCTGGTGTCATCATGCTGACGAGTGAAGGGTCTGAGTCGTTCGTAAAGAAAACGTGACCATCGCCAGTCGACCGCAAGTCAATCCAAGGAACATTTGTTGCATGAACCAATCTCCGAGGTTGTGGCCTATCGACGGCGATAATGATGTAATCAAAATTCTGCAATTGTTCCTTAAACCGTAGGTTGTCTGTATTGGGTACGCAATGAACGTGTTTGAATCGGTCATATTTCGTGGTGAGGGCATCCGTTTTGAAGAACCCAATGTCTGAGGTCGAGAATCGCTGGTGACCCAGGTTTGATGCTTCAACGGTGTCTCCATCCATGATGGTGATGGAGGATTTTTGTTTTACCTTTTCAAGTGCTGGAACAATCAAATCAAGGGCGAGTCCACCGATTCCACCTGCTCCAACGATTAAAATTCGAGGCATAGGCTTTACTGTCATGTCAAACAAACAATTCGACAGTATATCAACTCAATTTTGAATCAATGGCAGTTTTTTGACTGGAGGTGCTATCCCCAAGTCTTCAGGGAAGTACAATTCTGCTTCAGGAATTGGGATTGGAACAATCTCACGACCAATCAGGGCAACACGGCTCGGTCGGCTTTCTGAGAGGACATCTCTGTTTACCTGTGGCGCAAGTTCATTCGAGAAGGAGAGAATATCGTCGTGGCTAGGCATGTTCTCCATCGAGAGATTTTCACGGCTGTGACCGACGTAGACGTACCCTTTTGCTTCGATAAAATCTGGGTCAGCACGGTTGTCAAGTTCTGCGAACTCCTTGATGTGGCTCGAGGACATGTTGACACCTTTCATCAGCGTGTGCCGACACACGATCCGCGTGTCGAGACTTGGCAGTAAGTCGATTGTTTTCTCAAACTGATTCCAAGCACCGCTGTTCCATTTTGGTCGACAAACATCGTCGAAGACTTGCTTGTTGGGAGCATCAACTGAGACATAGAGTTGTGTAGGAAGCGTATCGAGGTTCTCCAAAACTTTTGGAAGAGTGCCATTTGTAACGAGCATGGTTGTCATGCCATGCTTGTGGCACAAATCCATGTATTCGCCAAGACGCGTGTACAAGGTTGGTTCACCATTAAGCGAAATCGCAACATGTTTTGGATCCTGAGCCTCAAGGAACTTTTCTTTTGGGACTTTATCGTTTCCACCAAACCCAGAGAGCAGTCGGCGTTGAGCACGTACACTTTCGTAGAGAAGCTCGAGAGGATCTTGGTCGGTTAACTCCAAGGTGTCCATATGCGGTTCTCGCCAACAATATGTGCAAGCCAGATTGCACTGATCGACAACAGGTGACATTTGCATGCATGTGTGACTCTTGACACCGTAGAAGGTCCCTTTGTAGCACGATCGATCACGAAGAAGGGATTCTTTTGTCCAATGGCAGGTCTTGACTCCACCGTGTTCACCAACAATGTGGTACCGTTGTTTTTGCAACTTTGCTTTGAGCGCCGGGTCCATACCCATGTTTCTTCCTCCTGCAGCCGGAATCCACTGTCGATAAACGGTTGGGAGCGGCTCGGATGGTTGGGCGTCTGAATTTTTGTTCTTGAAGAGAACGGTCATTTTGATGTTGTAAAAACAATCTAGTGTGTTTTTTACACCTTTGTGTTGGCAAGTTTACCACGCCTTTGAATAGGTAGTGAACCACATTTAGAGTGAGGATAACAATGGATAACGAACTCCAGACATACACCGACCGAATAATGGATCAGCAGCAGTACCGCTCAGGAATTTTTTCGAATGTACTATCTCCGATCTTGAATGCTATAGCTTCCTTTCGCTTCTCAGCGAATACGCGTGGAATAACCCATACAAGGAGCGATGATTGAATGGACAAGAATTTAGAAATTTATGTTGAGCAGACGCTTGAATCACAAATTTACCGTGGTGGTATCTCGTTTACACCGTCAATCGTTCGTCGGTTTGTCTCGCTCTTTCGTCGCTCTTAATTCGTGAACGAAGGGCACGTCTCAGAGTGTTGCAGGCCCACCTGCTGGCATTTCTGCGAGCATGGTAATCGTTTCTCCACGCAGACTAGGTCCTATATGGTATGTCCCAAAGATTCCTTGATCTGCAAGATTGTGTGAGAGAGAAAACCAGGTTCTTCCGTACGCATCGACACGTATGTCGAGGAAATCACCAAGGCCGCCGCAGCGATTGTATCCACAATCAGGCTCTGTGTCGAGTGGGTCATCATCTCCATTCAATTGGACCGTCGTGAGTAGGGGTGTTTCGTTGAATGCATCAGTTGTGTAGGTAAGGTATGCATTCCATGTTTCATCCTCACCTGCAGTCTCTCCAACATATCCAAACGCCACCGTGCCCTCATCGCCTGCGACGACAACTGGGAAACCAGTTCCGGACAAATTGATCGGAGGGGCAATCATGGTCGCATTTGACCAAGTATCGCCTTGATCGCGTGAATAAGACCAGTAGGGTTTGTTGTCAAGACCATTCCACATGGCGTGAACATTTCCAGCGGAATCCACCTCGACCTGAGCTTCTTCAGCATTCCATGTGTCTGCAGTCCCCGTAATTTCAGTCGGTAGAGGATGTTCAGTCCACGTTATCCCAGCATTTGTGGTTCGGAAAACTGAGTAACCTTCGCCTGTGCATCCTTTGTTTCCACGGTAGAAATTCCCATCGACGCTTCCAACCAAATGTGCCGACAATCCTCCCGATGAACATGTGACAGGAGCTCCAGACGTTTCAGGTCCCCACGTTGCACCACCGTCTTGACTGGACGAACAAAGTGGATGAGGTGCGTTCCCGTTGATGCAAAACATCCAGGTTGTTGGATAAGCAACCGCAGGCATGTTACTGCTTGCAATGGTTTGGTGATCTTGAACTGAGTAAATCTGTGTGGCAACGCTGGGACCGTTCCACGTTCCACCATCGTCATCAGACCATTCAACGGTCATTCCCAAAAGCGCATGCATATCGAATTTCATGATTCGGCTTGTCCAAGGGTCGACGTAGATGTAGGGGTCGTTGGAGTTAGCGATCGGGAAGAGCGGATCGTAGGTGTTCTCGCAGGAATAATCCAAGGCTTCGGTCATACCAATCAGGTTGCAAGCGATGACTGCAGTTGAACCCGCAGGTCCATTTCCGTACGAACTCATGAAGAGTGTATCACTTTCCGTAATTCCCATCGTCGGTTCAAACGTAGATATTCCTATGCTGTAATAGGTTCCCTCAGCAGGGTAAGGCATGTTCCTTCCGTTCAATTCCACTGAATCGTTGCCCCATACATCGACTGCGTCTGGAAAGTGGTACCAAGTCAATTCTGGCCTTTCAAAGTCCCATACGCTTGGGCCGACGACTTCTGTTTCCATCTCGGCTTCACCAAAACATCCAGACAGTGAAAAGGAAACCATCAGAAACGCCAGCAGCATCGCGCGTCGTGGATTCATGTGCATGCCAAGAATCCGTGGAATTAAGGGTTGCTGCTCATTTTGAGCGCTCCTTTCTTTCATCGTGGATGAAAATCATAATGAAAATGTGATTCGAAGGCAACGCATTTGAATCAGAAGTCACTGGTCAGTCCATGGCTAAATGGGCTCCGCATTTGATTGGGTTGCTCACACCCCTATCCGCTGTCGTTTCTTTGCTTGTTGGTGGCTGGTGGATGCTTACTCCAATCGTCCTCTTGCTCGGTTTGTACCCATTCCTCGATTCATTCGTGGGGTCCTCGACTATTCATGATGTTGAGGAGGAAGGAAAGGGACATGACTTCATCGTTCATGCTCATGGATTTCTTGTCCCCGTCGTCGTTCTTTGTCTCCTTTACCGTGTCTTGATCGGTGTTGACTCAATACCACTTCTTGTTCCGATAATTTCAGCTGGCCTTGCTACTGGTGCCTCGGGCGTTGTTGCAGCGCATGAACTTGGTCACCGACGTCCAAGATCGTTCAGCTGGTGGCTCGGACGCCTCGACCTGCTCTCTGTAATGTACCTACATTTCACCGTCGAACACAACCACACACATCACAAGCACTGGGCTCGTAAAGTTGACCCTACAAGCTCACCTTGGGGTCGAAGTGTCTACGGGCACTTGATTCGAACAGTACCCCGTCAACTTCGAAATGCGTACAGGATACGGCCAAAGGACACAACGATTTCCTTGTCGATTGAAGCAACACTTCTCATCGGGCTTGCTGTTTGTGGACTACCGTATTTTGCTGCATTTGTCGGTCAAGCCTTGATAGCGATTTATCTCCTTGAATTTGTAAACTTCATTCAACACCACGGACTTGAGCGCGGCGAAGACGAACGCCCAAATGCAGGCCATGCATGGGAAAGTCGCACCCGGTGGTCTCGATACACGCTGATGAATCTCCCATTGCATGCAGCCCATCACCTTCGATCAAGCACGCCTTACCAGCGACTGCGACCGTACGATGAATCACCTCAGTTACCAGGCGGTTACTACCAAATGTTCTGGATTGCACTCATTCCGCCGCTGTTCAATCGCCTAATGCAGAAGTCTGTAGATTATTCTGGCGGCGTCGGTGGAGCATAACCTCCATCAACGGCTTCCTGCACGATAGCAAGATCAGATTCGACCATCATTTCGATGAGTTGCTCAAAGGTGGTTTTTGTTTCCCAACCAAGTTTTTCTTTTGCATAAGTAGGATCACCGATTAGAAGGTCAACCTCAGCAGGACGGAAGAATTTCGTATTGGTTCGGACTCGAACAACGCCAACCTGATCGGTTTCTATCGTATCGACACCCTCGCCTGACCACGTGAGTTCAAGGTCGATGTGCGAGAATGCGAGATTGATCATGTCTCGAATGCTGTGGGTTCGCCCTGTTGCAATGACGTAGTCATCAGGTTCATTTTGTTGGAGCATTTTCCACTGCATCTCAACATAATCGCCGGCAAATCCCCAATCGCGTTTGGCATCGACGTTGCCGATGTGTAGGCATTCATCGAAACCGTGCTTAATCCGTGCAGCCATCATGGTCACTTTTCGGGTTACGAATTCAAGGCCACGGCGTGGGCTCTCGTGATTGAAGAGAATGCCTGTGCAGGCATACATGTTGTAGGACTCACGGTAGTTGCGGGTAATTTCGAATGCCATGACTTTCGCACAGCCGTATGGAGATCGAGGATGAAATGGAGTTGTTTCGGATTGCGGGACTTCACGAACCTTTCCGTATTGTTCGCTCGAACCAGCCTGGTAGAACCGGCAATTAGGAGCATGCTTTCGTACCGCCTCGAGGCAACGCAGTGCTCCCAAGCCAGTAATGTCCGCCGTCATCATTGGTGAGCGCCATGATTCGGGAACAAATGACATTGCACCAAGGTTGTAGAACTCATCGGGTTTTACTTGGTGAACAGCGTTGTCGATTGAGTTTTGGTCTGCAAGGTCTCCATTGAGAACATGGAATCGGTCGTTGCTCATCAAGTGATTAATGAGATTCCTCCCGAGACTTGGCTGGGATACTCTGCGAACCAATCCATAGACGGTGTAACCCTTGTCTAAAAGCAATTCAGCGAGGTAGGAACCGTCCTGCCCGGTGATGCCGGTGATAAGTGCAGTCTTCCCGCTCATGCGAAATCCTGATGCTTCCCTTTTTTCAAAGCGTCGCAATAAAATGTAGAGTCTATCGATACAAACCATTGTAAAGAAATAACGTTGGGGTTTTAACAGTATGGTGAAAGGTTGGAGTTTTTCAAATGCTTGAAGTCAACGGTCTGACCAAGAGCTTCGGTTCACTCAACGTCTTGAAAGGCGTTAACATGCAAGTTGAGAAAGGGGAAATGGTTGCGCTCATGGGGCCTTCTGGTTCTGGAAAGTCAACGCTTCTCAACATCATTGGGGGTCTCCTCGCAGGCGACACTGGTGAAATAAATCTCGACGGCCGAATCTATGGAACTCGTGGTCCAGCAAGTGTCGTCGATGTTCGGCGAAGCAAAATCGGATGGATTTTCCAAGACTTTCACTTGCTCGACAATCTTTCTGCACTTGACAACGTTGCGATTGCGCTCGAGCTATCCGGTGTTTCTTCAGAAGAAGCAGTAACTGCAGCAGAGGCGGCGTTGCAGAAGGTGGGGCGTGGTGATCGCCTCAATTTCATTCCTGACCAACTTTCAGGCGGCCAACAACAACGTGTGGCAATTGCACGAGCAATTGCAGGTAATCGTCCTGTTTTACTCGCAGATGAACCGACCGGAAACCTTGACATTGCAAGTGGGAAAGAGGTAATGAAACTGTTCAAAGAATTGTGTCACGATGAGAAGAATCCAATTTCAATCCTCATGGTAACCCATGACCCAGATTTGGCATCGA
>JAKUNY010000043.1 GCA_022451765.1 Candidatus Poseidoniaceae archaeon | reverse complement strand
AGCGAATATGTCTGTTTCAACGGAGATTACCTTACGGAATCTGCGGCCAACAGCTCGTTCAGGAACAACGCAGATGTCAGTGCCACAGAAACATTCGAAGTAACTCACTACACCTTCGGAGATTACTGGTACACTGCCGATTTGGTCGACGAGTATGATTCAGTTTCCACAGGAATCCATCGTTCGAATGCTCAGATCGCACTTCTCGTTCAACTTCTCAGCAACGGCTTTTCGGACAATGAGATCATTGATATCTACCACGCAATTATCGAACTTGAAGACATCTACAGTGTTCAGGATTACAACGGAGCACCTGGTGAAACCATCGATCGTGATCACGAAATCCGATACTTTGCAGTCGATGACAAACTCTACCCACGTGCAGGCCGTTATAATTCTGAAGCCTCCTACAACGGTGGTCGGCCATTGGGAATCTTTGGTGCACCAACTATCCTATCGGGCCAAGATTACAACACCTTCACCAACGAAGTTTACGAGACCAAGCGTGGCGACCAACCCGTCCGTGAAATGGATCGAGAAGCCGTTGACGAGGCTATGCTGAAGGACGTTTTGGACCAGCAATCAGGTGCAGAGATCGAACCACTTACCGTTCAGGACATTCGTGTGGATCACCTCCCTGAGTTCTTTGACACCATGCTGGCACGTTCCTATGTCGGATACGGTGCATCGACTCTTGGTGCAGATGCGGGTTCAACAAACCCACAGCCCAAGCAACAGGTGATGTGGTCCGATCGAGGAACCGGTTTCTTGCAGCAGGCGCATCCGCTTCCTGGAGCGATGATGAACCACTTCGTCATCGCCAACTGGTACAACCCAGGTGATACACAGATTTACCTTACCAGCGGTGGGGGCGGTGTGAATATTATCGCAAACGATGAAGTCAAGATCATGAAGTATTACTCCGGTGCGGAAATCTCTGGAACGGTCATGGCCGAAGACGATGGAATGGGGTTGCCGAATGCGCGCATTCTCTTTGAACGTGATGCCTTCTCAGGGGAGGGTCCTGATGATGATCACAACGACACCTACTGGATTCCAATCGGCATGACGGACGCTGATGAAAACGGTGACTGGAATTTCCTCGCTCCTGCAGGACGAATTCGAGTGTCTGCGTTCGCAGGTATCTTTGACGATACATTCGCCATTCAGGACATTCAAACCGGTGAATATGTCAGCCAATTTGGGGATATTTTGACCGATTCGAACGATGACCGTCAGGTTTACCCAATAACAGCTATTCTTGGAAAAGTCGCCAACATGACTTGGCTTGGTGAAACCACCATCAACGTCACCGGTGCACAAGCAGACCGTGATCCAACTGCCCCAGCAACGGCAGAAATGGACATCCACGTACAAAGTTCGGGTGTCTCAGGAACGGTTAGCTGGTCAGGCTTCGGTGATTTCGATGGTGAGCCACTCGTGGAGACCGATTTCATCCTCAGAAACATCTGGGCCATGACTGAGAACTACACGCTGACAACCACCAATGGTTCGTTTGACACCGATGAAAGCCGTATCTTGCGAGGAACGGGTGAAGTAACGTTCTCCGATGTTGGAAACTTCACAAGCGAAGGCGTTGCCCTTGCCTACGATTTCACTGGTAATTTCACACGTGAGATATCCGACACTCGTGTCTTTGCAGGCAATGGAACATGGATTGGCAAAGGAACCATTGAAGCGACGTGGATCCAACACGACAACTCCTCGACCGAATGCGATACGAACTCAACCATGCCTGAGAATGCAACACTCTGTTTAATCTCGAACGGAACGGACTTCTCGACGTATCTTTTGGATGGTGAAGTATTGGCGAACGGCCGTTTGACCTCCGACGGAATCAGTACCTTGAGAAAGGAACTTGTTGGTGAGACCTTTGAGGGTACTGGTATCTTCGAAGGCGTAGGAACCCTCAACGGTACTGGGCTGTTCATAGGCCCGGGCACCTTCAGCGGTGAAATGGTGAGCCCAGGTTCCTTTTATCAAACCGGTTTGGTTCCTGGTGTCTACAACATGATTGCTGTCATGCCAAACGGTCGTGAAATTCTCTTACCCGACCCGGTTGATGTTGGAATAGAAGCATCGTTCGATCTCGAAATGACCGTACCGGCCTCGCTATTCTCCGATCAATTAACAACAATGGCTGGAGATTCGGTTCCGAATCAAGTCGTCCAATTGGTTGATGTTGTTCTGGGAGAAGACGAGATGATTGTGCTCACGTCCGATGAGGAAGGAAACGTAACCTACGGTCCAATCACAGCCGGAGAGTACTTTGTTCGAGTTGACATGGATGATGATGGATTCTTCGAACTCAACCAGACCATGCGGGTCTTCGATGAGCCGATGAATTTCACGTTTGACATCGGCGTTCCGGAGATGTACGACCTCACCATCCAACTCAACGGCCCAGAAGGGTTCGATGTCGCTGGGCGTGAAGTTAACTTCACAGACCCACTCGGACTCTTGCCGGTTGATGTTGTATCGGATGAAAACGGTGTTGTCATCGTTGAACTCCCCGTTGGAGAATGGTCGATCAGCGACAACAGCGATGAAGACTACATCCTCATTGAGGAAATAACGGTCGAAGATTCTGACATGAATTTCGACTTTACCTACTCAACATCCGTTTGGGTCAATGGTTCCGTCGATACCCCGAACACTGCTGGATTGAGCTATGATGAATGGCTGGCCTTCCCAGATGATGAAAAACTCTACACTGACGCAACTTCGGTACCTGTTGTCTTCCACAACAATGAACTTGAGTTTACAGCGGTTACCGATCAATCAGGTGAGTTCAGTCAACGACTGCCCGCTGGAATGACATTTAATGTAAACGCTCTGAGTTCCTTTGAGAATTTTGCTGCTGGATCAACTGTGACCGTTACAGAGGGAATGTCTGAACTTGAGACACTTATTTTAGAACCATCTGTTGCTGTAATCGGGAAGGTCCATCTCTTCGACAATCAGACCAATTGGAATCAGGATATACCAAACTACGAACCTGTCGAAATTCACGCAACCGGTGAAGACGGTGTCGTCTGGAAAACAGAAACCGACGAATCAGGAACATTCAACTTCCTCTTACTCAACGGTACATGGGCATTTAACATCCCTTCCGCTGAATACAATGGCAATTCCGTTACAGATTACATGGTGAGCACTCAAGACGGTTCGAACCCAGAGCCCGTAGAATTGATTACAAATCCAGCGAACAGTACGGTCACGCTCAATGTGTTTACCGACCTCGGGGATGGTGTCTTCGAAAATGGAACAGCGATCCGTCCAGATATCCAATTGATACCGGTTTCAGAAGTCGGTCAACAGGTTAACATCACCTCAGACGATTACACCGAAGATGGTATTGTTGAGGTTGTCCTCAGCCCTGGAATCTACGCTATATCGACAAACAACTTGGATGCCTCAGATGCGAATGCTTCTGATGCAAGCCTCGAAATAAGCGGTGTACTCGACATCATACCGGTTGGGTTGACCGGTCCTGAAGAGGCTGTTCTTGTCCCAATCGTCGACGC
The DNA here is from genome assembly GCA_022451765.1 of Candidatus Poseidoniaceae archaeon. Lineage (GTDB taxonomy): Archaea > Thermoplasmatota > Poseidoniia > Poseidoniales > Poseidoniaceae > MGIIa-L2. The sequence continues at coordinate 7,147 of JAKUNY010000043.1, read as the reverse complement.
GTGGCGAATGAACGGAACCATCGCTTGGTCAAATGGCTCAGCAATGCTTGAAAACTTCTTGTTGTCAACACCCGACGGTTCTGACTACGTACCGATCAGTGTTGGTGAAAACGGAACTTTCGCAACCTACGTTCAGAGTGGTGATTACATCGTTATTGTTGCACCGCTTCTCAACGGTGAGGGTGTAACTGAATCATTGCGAATGCCAATAACGATTGATGCCGATTCGAGCGTCCGAACAGATTTGTCCCTCAGTCTCGTAGAGGTCATTGAGGTCTCTCTTACGCTGAAGGAAGCTGGAACGGAATCCAACCTCGTTGGCAAGGACGTTGTTCTTGTTAGTCACGACGGATTTGGTAACATTACAATGAACCCAACGGACGTCGATGGAAATTCGACGCAATTGTTGATGCCAGGAACCTGGAGCTTGTTCATGAATGAGTCCGCAGCACAGCGCTATTGGACGCTTGACACCTCTGACTCGCCCGTTTTGATCGATGCGAACACATCGCTTGGTGTCGTTTATGCGGCATTGGAAGTTGAAATCGGTGGTAAAGCCTACTGGGATACCGACGAGAACGACATCGCTGATGCAAACGAAGGGGTTGAAGGTGCCAACGTTACCATTCAAGGTGGAAGCATCGACACCGTCGTGACAACAGATACCTCAGGTGTATGGCGAATCTATGTCCCAATCCTTGAGAACTACACAGTAACCGTTGCCAAAGATGGATTCGGTATTGTGACCTACGATGACAACAACACTGGGACGTACATTGTAGACGAAGCGCCAGTCTCTCAGGACATCGAGATGTCGGCAGCCGAAGTAACCGTAACCGGTTCGATTACCGATGTGCTCGACGCGTCTCGACTCGATGGTGCGTCCATAACGCTTTACGGAACTTCAGAGAATCAACAGGAATCAGTCGATGTTGTGGGTACACTATCGGATGAGACACTCTCGTTTACAGCGGTTGTCGAACCAGGCGAGTGGGTTGTTGTCGTCTATCAAAATGATGCACCTTTCAACGGCGGAGGTGTTGCAATTGGTCTACTTGAGGCTGAGGTACAAGACGGTGGTAGCGTTGATCTTGTCATGAGCAAAGGTGGATGGGTCGATCTTTCAACCGAATTCACTTCGTTCAATCTACAAACCTTCAATGCTGGTACGGACGATGCATCCTCGCCAGTGAGCGAGGTTGTTGATGTTGAGGTTGACCTCGGCGATGGAAGAGTTTGGGCTCTACCACTTGAGTCCGATGGAACACTCGAAGTTCTCCTTCCTGCTGAGTCTGCAACCTTCAATTCAGAATTCTCAACAGTCCAGCGCGACCATCCAATGAATTACACTGCTGGAGTCTCCATCGATAATGGGGATGAAGGACGAACTTCTGTGTTGCTTTCCTACAACAGAAAGACCAACAGCGATCTTCTCCTCTCTGTGAGTGGTGTGCAAAATGCTACTGTACTCGGAGATGAAAACCGCGACTTGCGAGCAATCATCGACTCGAATGATGCAGCCAATTACTCAACGATTGAATTTGAAGTTCTTGCAGATTACCAAGGAACAGAGATTTCGGATCCGTTTGAAATCACTGGAACGGTTACCGTTTCACCTGACCAAGATGAATGGTTGGTCCAGTTCTGGAATGGAACAGATTGGATTGACTCATCGAGCACGTTGCTAGGTATTGGAGACGTTGCTGAAAACGCCACACTCGAATCAACCATACAAGCTCGTATCGTCCTTCCTTCAGTAGAAGAAGCATGGTGGCTTGAGAACGGACATAACATCAACATTCGATTCTCTGCTGACAGTGGAGATATGACAGAGATTTCTCTGAATGTTGAGATTCCTCAAATCTATGCCTTCAACTACACTGATGTGTCATCGCCAATTGGCGTTGGCCCAGGTGGAAGTACAACTGCTTCCTTGACCATCAACAACAACGGTAACGGCGACGACTCCTTCACGTACGTAGTGCAGGACAACCTCCCAGAAGGTTGGACAGTCAGCCCAATGAATGGTGTCACAACAATTGCAAAGGACAACATGCGAGACCTAGCTTTCGCTGTAACTGTCGCACCAGATTTCGATGAAGGGGAGCCAAAAATAACGGTCCGTATCACAAGCGAGGATGGTGTAACGCAGGAAGATGTTGAAATCGTGGTCGAAGCTGCTCGAATCGACTTGAATTGGAATGAGGACACTTCAACATCCCGTAGTAACGGATTTGCAGATGTAGAGCCGAACACGGTTGTTATCGTTATCGAGAACAACGGTCTGCGAACGGCGCAAAATGTCACCGTTTTCCTTGATTCAGCCGGCATTTCTGAGCTGAATATTAGCCTGAGTGTACCTGCTCAAGGGTCGACAGATTTCGAGTTCTCTCTACCGATGGCAAGCCAAGGAATCACTCGATACGATGTCCGTGCGGTTGTCAATGGTGATGATGCGAACTACACAATCGGCAGCGTTGAGGGTGATTTCGGAATAGAGTACCTCGTTCAAGGCTCAGATGATTCATCCAACCCGATTGTGGTTGTCACAATCATTGCGTTAATCTTCATCATCCTGTACTTTGGATTCAAGGCGTCCGCTCGAGCGCGAGGCTCAGGCAGTCGATTCTGATTCATCCTCAGACAAGACTTGATACAGAAGAACCGCCCATTTTGTTGGGAGGGGCATGGAGGAACTGCGTGGAGTTGACTTGCTTCCCGAGCCTGGGGAGCCAAAGATACTCTCTGCGATTGATCCATCAACCAGTGGACACGAGAGCCAATGTCGTGCTGAGGTGACTGGATGGGCACCGATTGTCCCGAATGCACTTCCATACCAGCCAAGGCGGATCTTTTCTCTTGCGTCAGGTGTGGTTGTAGCCCTCTTCTTGGGTATTATTCTCCTTCTCTGGCAATCGAACCTCTTGCTGTTGCAATTACCACCCCCCACTTCTGAGTGGGCCTTTGACGAATCTGAAATTCGTGAATTGCAATCAGACGGCCTCTCTGGTGAGGATGTTCGGGTCTGCATGGTTGATACTGGTGTTTCGTTGACGCACACTGCACTTGGTAATGCTGATGTTGAGTTCAAAGATTTCGTTGGCAATTCAATAGAACCTGTGGACTATGGTTCGATTTCACACGGGACTTTGATGGCTGGACTGTTGTTATCAACAGGTGTTCAAACAGGTATCGCTCCGAATGTAACACTGGGAATGGCAGCCGCCCTCAGTGCGGATGGTGAAAACAATACAGGTTCAGAAACACGAGTTGCCGAAGCTATACGGTGGTGTATTTTCGAGTTCGAGGCTGACATTATTTCCCTTTCACTCGGTGGTGTACAAGATCAATCTGCATCACGTGAAGGCCCTGCTGTTTCAGCCACCCGTCAGGCGGTCGATGCGGGAATTTTCGTTGTTGCTGCTGCAGGTAACGATGGCGGAGGTGGCGATGATGGCTTCGTTAGCGCACCGGGAAATGTCAACCTGGTGATTACCGTAGGCGCATCTGACAAGAACGGTGACACATGGGAGAAATCCTCAGAGGGGGGACTTGTGGATTCTGATGGCAACCCAAGATCATACCCGCATCAAAAACCAGAACTCACCGCTCCTGGCGTCGATATTTTGTCAACCGGTGAAAACGATCAATGGTACACTTCGAGTGGAACCTCAGATGCAACGGTGTTCGTTGCCGGAGCGTTATCGTTGATCTTAGAGGCTCATCCTGAACTTAAACCAAATGAAGGTTCTACGGTTTCTTGCATTGAATTGGTAAAGCGAGCTCTGGCTGACTCCATGAGCACGAATATGGAACACGATTCGACCGATGGATACGGCCAACTGAAAGCAAAAGGATGGCTTGATCAGGTTGCAGTGGACACAAATTGCTAGAAACGTGTGGGACTTTTATTGATACTATAGTATCAATATGATACTCTTACAACGAATATCTTGATATTATTATATGAAATTGATATTCTTACGGATGTCAAATGGGGCGCAGTATTATATTCATTCAGGTAATCCCGTAGAACAGAGGAATGAACATGCAAATTGCAAATGCCGGAAAAAGTGTAGGTCTCGTAGGGTTGTTACTTACATCTCTGATGATTGGTTTGGTTACAGTACCCACTGCGAGTGCAGTAAACGAAACCTCATCGGGAACGATTGTTACAACTGAGACTTGGAGCGGAACTCACACACTAACAGGTGACGTGACAGTGGCCGAAGGTGCGAAGTTGGTGATCAACGCAGGTACAACCATCAACATACCTGCAGGTGTCTTCATTGATGTCGAGGGTGCAATATGTGCGGGTTCTGCCGCATGCGGTGCTTCACAAGGAAGCTCATCCTCTCAAATCCGGTTTGAGTGGGCAACTCCTTCCGATTACAGTGTAGCAGGACGTTGTTACCAACAAGGGAACAACCTGGCGACAAACTCTGACGCTGCATGTGGTTCTGGAATCATTGTTCGCAACACCATTAACCAAGCATCAACCGGAATGTCGTATGTTTCCTTCAACAATGCGTACGGCTACCCGATTTATGTCCAATCGTTGCAGACTGTCCAATACGGCACGCTGATTTTCGATGGTGCTTCGACGACGCTGGATAACTTAGCGTTCTCCAACATCAATACGTCCAACATCATCGCGGTCGACTTTGCCGCACCGACCATCCGTGATTCAACCTTCACAATCGGTGACGATGGCCGTGGCTATGATGCGGCAGCAGTTCGTGCCTATGACGCAGGGGCAGGTATCCTCTCTGCTCTTACCATCACAGGTTCAACATTCACGGGGAACACCCAAGCCCAGTGCGGTAACCAAGGAGGCGGTCGTGTGTTGATCTATGCGGAATCCTCCTACGTTGCTATGGATTCACTCGACATCAAGGACAACGCATAAGGGGTTTTCTTCAAAGGATCGTCTGGATCAATGGGGAACAGTACGATCGATGTTCTCTGCAATGCTATTGACACCAACTCCTACAAATCAACAGGTGATTATGCACACACATTGTACCTCGATAACAATGTAATCACAACAGGCGAAGGTGCGGGGATTACGGCCTACGATGGTGCCATCGTGTCCGCAACCTCAAACACCATTTCTGGCGCATCGGACGGTTCAGGATTTGGTATTCGTGATTCAACCGTTCTCGCACATCGCAACACCGTTGGTCCAATCACGGGTTACAACGGATTTTGGGTCTACGGGCAGTCCGAAGTCGAAATTGAAAACAACACCATTCAAGATACTGCAAAGGAACCAATCCAAATTGGTGAATACCATTACCGTGACCAAGGAAGCAATTACCCAGGACCTTCACCAAACAGAGCGCACATCGCAAACAACATCATTTCCAACAACTCTGGAACATGCAATTCACTGTGGATGTACGGTGGGGACTTCAACTGCCCTGCTATTCACGGTTTCACTTCTTCAGCAACCATTGTTGACAACACCGTAACCAACAACGCTGGTGACGGACTTCGGATCAAAGGGTCGATCGTGAATGTTCAACGTAACGCCATCGAAGCCGGTCAGTTTGCGGTCAATATCTCACATTTCGATAATCAGTACGGACAAAAGTATGGTTCGATTGGTTACTTCTCCGAAAATACGTGGACCAACGCAACGCAAGTATACAACATCTCTGAATCCCGCGTCACAGTTCAATCCGAGTACATTCCTGACGCAGGTGGCGAATACTCCTTCCCGGTCATGCTTCAATGGCTTGGGGCAGAATGTCCTTTCGTCCAAGCTGAGTGTCTCCTTCTTCCAGATACAGCAGAAGTTCCTCCAAGAGATATGCCACTTGCAATCGAACTTGTGAACAATTCGACTGTGTTCTCATTTGCAGATTTACAAAACTTTGATGCCTCGAAGATTCACGTTCAGAACCAAAACTCTGCGTGGGGTTCACAAGTTCGACAAGGTGAATTGGTCCGATACCAAGTCAAAGCAAAGAACAGCAACGTTGCTGGAGCCACCGTCGTCATTAAGGACGCAACGGGTTTGCCGCTCTACGAACTGACGACCGATAGTTTCGGATTTACGCAACAGGTTTCACTTCCTTCGGATTTCCTCCTCGACCGAAACTGGAATCACTTTGTTGGAGAAACGGGAGTAACGGTCCCTGGTTCTGACCCAACCAACCCAACCGTCCTCGATGAGGATACCTGTTCAGATGGTTACGATAACGATGGAGATACCTTCGTCGATGCTGATGACCCAGATTGCGCAAACGGCAGAGAATTACCGTTCTACATCGTCGAAGCATACAAATTTGGCAAAGGTACCAAAGAATTTGATTTCGTACTGAGCGGACCGATCGACGATGTCATTAGCCTCGATAACCAACGTCCGAGTGTTACAGTTGAGCAATACGACGGTGATTCCTTTGCAATCAATGCCGTCATCACTGGAACCGCGTGGGACGGGCAATCCGGACCATACCCGCTCGACATCATCGCCTACGACCGCCAATTCGGAATGATTGAGCGAGTTGAAATTCAACCTCCTGGCAGCCCAGATTGGTACTACGCAGTCGATACATCTGGTGCGAACGGGGAATTGACCAAAGAAAACCATCCTTTCAAGACATGGTCGTTTGATTGGGATCTTTCTGCCCACCCTGACGGTGAAAGCGATGTTACCTTCCGAATTCGTTCCTACGATGGACTTGATTACTCGCCGATTGAAGTACGTAAGTTCAAATTGAACTTGGTGCCTCCAACGCTCTACCTCAACGAACCATTGGATGGTTCAACACACTCGAACGGCAAGATTCTCTTCACCGGTACTGCATCAGATCCGTACTCTGGAACATGGGGGTCGGACATTCAAGACATTTGGTTCGATGTTACAGGACCTGATGGATACTCATCGCATTTCGCCATTGATGGTTCGGTGGCATGGGCATATGACTGGAATTTCGAAGAACTTGAAAGCGGTGAGTACACGTTCGAAGTATGGGCAAGTGACAGCGATTTCTGCGATGATGATCAAGGAATCTGTGTCTTTTCAACGCGTACAGTAACGGTCCTCAATGACATCATCATTCCGATTGTTGACTTGCTTGAACCGGATGGCACGGAACCTGTGAGGGCTGAATCGACAACGACGCTGATCGGGTTTGCC
>JAKUNY010000042.1 GCA_022451765.1 Candidatus Poseidoniaceae archaeon | reverse complement strand
CTGTATCCACAATGTCAATGATCGCATTGCTTGCAAATGCCTTTCTTGGCATGTATCCAGGGCAAGACGGGCAGCGAGTGCTCCTCAAACCACTGTTTACTGGTTTTGTCTCTGGTAACACCAATGATTACTGGGCTCCCACGGGATGGTCCCAACAAGAATGGATTTGGCTTTTCATCACTGCATGCCTAATCATAATCGTGTTTTGGGGTCGCAGTGAGCGGCCGGTACCTGAATTGCCTCAACGACGCTCTGTTGAGGAACAAATTGCTGCCTTTGAGTCAAGCAGTACCGTGGTTGGAACCAGACAGGTAACCAATGTCAGCCAACAAACCTCAAGCATCATTACTTCAATCATAGGCGAAAGTCCGACCATTGATTCGAAGAGAGTTGAATCCGCAACTGAACTCCTCTCCAAAGGTGATTTCGGTACCCAGGCGGCTTCAATTGTCAGTAAGCGAAATACCGACATTGAGTCAAGATTGTTTGAACCCCAACTTCAAGAAAAGGAAATGGAAGAAATCGCTACAGACGATCGAGATTTTGTGACCGATGGTCCAGCTTACGTCCCATTGCCCGGTGCAGAAGCAAGAAAAGATCCACCTCCGTTGTTCCGTGATCAGCATACTGCGTTTGTGACCGACGGACCTGCGCACATTCCACTTCCTGAACTTCCTGATATGGAAGAAAGCGAGAAGAATAGTGTTCCAGATATGCCCTCACTGGACGACTTGCTTGGCTCAAGCGGAGGTGTTCCCGAAATGCCGAACTTGGATGATTTGTTTTGAAATTGAAGAGAGAGGTTCAAAACTGTTGATTGAGGACGTAGGAACGATGTGGACATCCTCCTTTGATTTGCATTGCCACACAACGCACAGCGATGGTTCTCTGTCCGTTGACGAACTTGCCGATGAAATGGCCAAGCAGCAGGTCAAAGTCTGGTCCTTAACCGATCATGATACCATCGCAGGATGGGATGAGGCGAAACGCGCTGCTTCAGAGCGTGGAATCAAATTCATACCTGGGGGCGAACTTACGTGCGATGTTGAATTACCGTGGAACCTAGAGATTCTAGAAGCAAACTCCCGAAATCGTCCTCCTTCATCTTGGCATTTGCTGGCTTACTTCCCATACGAACCACTGGAAGATGGATTGAAACAATTTGAAGCATGGCTTTCACCTCTTCACGAAGACCGTGTGCCACGAATGCTCGAGATGATTGACAAGGTAAACGCATTTGGGATGAAAATCGATCCAACCGACGTACTCTCCCGTGCCAAAGGCAGTGTAGGACGTCCTCATCTCGCCATGGCGATGGTGGATGCTGGTCATGTCGAATCCATGAATGAGGCTTTCGAACAATGGTTGGGCGACGGTCGACCTTGCAACGTCGAACGTCCAAAACCATCGCTTGCTGAAGCAACAGCATTGGTACATGCTGCGGGTGGAATTACCTCGCTGGCACATCCGCGTTATTACGGTGTGGACTATGAAACATTGATTCAACATTTGAAAGCATCAAACGTTGATGCCATCGAGGCTTTTCATCGGTCTCACTCAGACGATGACCGCCATCGACTTTGGAAACTCGCTGAAGCATACGGCCTTGGTGTGACGGTCGGATCGGATTTTCATTCGTTCAACGGGGGGCATCGACCAGGCCACATGCCCGTCGTGATCAATGCTCTACCTAAGCTGATTTCCTCGGCATGAGCCGGTGGAGAATCAGTGCTCCCTCAAACAGCAAAATAACAGGAATGGAGACGAGGAAGAGCGAGAGTGGGTCAGGCGGAGAAAAGATAGCACCCATAACGAACGCAGAAAACCAAATGTGTTTTCGGTAAGCAGTAAGCGTTCGGGGTTCGACCATGCCAACTCGCAAGGCGAGGAGAGTGACCACGGGTGCTTGGAAACCAATTGCGCTGGCGATGCATAAATTCAGGATGAATCCTACATATGCTCCCAGTTTCCATTGCGTCGCTAGCCCCGCTTCCTGAGCGTCGTTGCTGAGATATTCAAACAACATGGGTGTCAACAACTCCCATGCATAAAGAATGCCACAAGCGGCCAGAATCAGGCTCGATGTCATTGAAAGAACGAATGAAAAACCAGGTTTTGGTGCTCGTATCTTAAGTTCCCGAAAGCGCTCAAGAACAAGTGGATGACGAATTCCACGAAGTGTTGTTTCCGTAATGAGGAGCAAGAGTGCTAGAAAGATACCAAAACTTGCCGAAAGTTGAATCTGCAGCATAAGGAATTCAACCGGCGAGGTAACAATGACGTTAACATCATCAGGGAGCCGTTGTTCTTCGATCAGCCACGTTACAATTCTTTTCGCAATGGGGAACCCAACAACCAGACCAAAAAGAAACAGTCCGAAGAATGCAGTGGCTCGTTTTCGTAAGTACGCTCGTACTGATTTGAGAAGTTCACCGCCAGGAGAATCCATTAGTTCGCTTACGGCGTCTTCCAGGGACGGTGAGGACGCCATGTACATCGCAGGGGCTGGTTCCCAAAAAGTGAATGCTTACTCTTCTTCCCAAGTATGCGATGGTCGTGCATCAAACCACTCACGACCGTTGTTGTTTAGTCGATACAAGCGATACACGACGAAACCGGTGATGTACAACGATGGTAAAGAGAGTGCAACTGCTTGTGTCATTGAATCCTCGGAATTTTCGTAGACTGATTCTACCCTTACTTCCAGAACGCCATCATCACCTGCGTGATGAAGGAAAATGAAGGTGAAAACATTTGGTGACTCGATTTTCAAATCAATGCTCTCATTCGGTAGGAGTGTTGCAGAACAGGCTACGCGTTGCTTGCAGTGGTATTCTGCTAGCGCTTTCATTCGGTCCCAATCAACGCTGAAATTAGAAAACCCTGTTTCTGCGAGATTTACTGTAATGATTGCGTATTCAAGGGTGATTGAATCATCCATATTCTGGATGGTGGTTGTTGCACCATATTTCGGGTTCATCTCCCCGATTAAATCTTGAACTGTTTCTCCAGAACCAAGTCGGAACGATGGTTGTTCTTCGTTTGTTGAACTTTGATGGTTGACAGCACCCATTATTGCTGCAAAAAGGATGAGAAGAATGGTTCCTTCGACCAAAACATGTTTCCGTACCTTTTCACGGTCAACACCCTTGAACATGGAACCATAGTCGTTTCGAAGTCTCGGTTGTAAATGATGAATAAACAATGCACCGATGCCACCCACAATCATTCCGAGAGGGATATCAATAATCCAGTGAATGCCGAGGTAGAGAATTGCAAAAATGAACATGATTGTGTTGATGAGAATAAACATATGATAGCGATAATGGCGCCATTCCTTGAGTGTATGGCCTTTTGATTTAACATGAAGATAATTGAGCATCAAAATACCAAATGGAATTGCTACGTGAAGCGAAGGAACAGCATTGTCCAACGGGTCATGCGTTGCATAGAAGGTAGCGTACCATGAATCATGATACAGCAAGGCATCCATCCCGGGTATCCACGAGGATGTTACTTCAACATTGAAGAACAGATAATATGGCACTGCAATGGCATAAATCAGTAAATAATTCATGGTGACTTTGTCGGTCATGTCTCGATCGCTCGTGTATGCAAAATAGACGGTTGTGACGTAGATGAGGAAAAGGTAAACGAAGAGATAATGAAAGTTGAGAAACGACGTAAGAGCATCGTTGTTGAAGAAATTTTGAATCCAAAGTACAGCATTACCCTCAAGCCCATGAACAGCATCTGTCCAATGGCCGACACGTTCCTTGATTGGTTCATTCAGCCCATCTGTTAGATTCTTCCACCTGATGATGACGATGTATCCCATTGCGTGCAAATAATATCGTTGCTTGTGGATCGTTTTCAACCAAGTCCCGTATTTCACTCTGGATTCTTTGTCATGGATTGAGAAAATAGAGCATATGATTGGAGTCAAAAATAAGATCATGCCCATCATGACCGTATAAGGACTCATGCCCCTCCGCCGTGGAGTTCGCATATAGAGATTTACTGACGAAGTACACAATCCACTTGATTCATGACAATCCATCGTGATGGGCTTCAAGAAGCACAATCAACTGGAGAGATTGAAGCCGATGCCTCAACAAGCTCCTGAGAACACGCTCGAAAGTCTCATTCATGGGATGAGTTTGTTTGATGCAATCGAATTTGATATCCGCTTGACTGTAGACGAACAGGTTGTCATCCACCATGATCGGGAGGTTTCAGTCTCTCCATCAAAGCGAGAGAATCGATCGCAGTTTGTCGAAGATTGGACGTTGGACGAACTGACTGAACTTGGATTTTGTTCACTTGAGTCACTCCTAGCTCACCCCACCATTCAAGAATCTGTCCATGAACGTGCAAAAGTCTTGGTAGTCGAGTCCAAACGACCTAGTTTGAAACACAAGCGAAGTGGGGGCTTACTGAACAAAAAGAAGCACGATGCTCACATGGGCAAGACGATGAAATTAGCAGAATCCTTGCTTGACCAATATGAAATTCCAAAACGTTCTACTGTTCATTACGCATTTCACAAATCGATGAAAAATGCAGTACGCATTGGAAGGATTGAACGAGATTGGTCAACGTTGTTGCCGACCGTCCATCCTTTTGCAGGTCGTAAGATCCAGCGAATGTTCGCATTTCCAGAATATGCAGCAACCTCTTTTGCTCGACTGATGCGTAAACATCAAAAAAATGGATCTCCGATGATGCCATGCGCAATCGAATACATTCTTCCACCTACAAATCTTGTTCACTTCGGCCGTACAGTTGGATTAAAGGGCAGGCGACTGAGGCAATTGACTGCCATTCGGAAAGGATTCCCTGTCTATCTGTGGCCCGTTCTCCCCAAGATAGAGCATTCTGTTCTCGATGCAGGACTGTCAGCCCTGACCGATGAGAGCAACCCCGAATTAACGTGGTTACCAAGTGGCCATGCACGATGGACACAACCAGCAACACGGCCACTTGATGAAGCCCAGCAGAGACAACTCAATGATGCAACGAAAGAGACGCACGTGGATGTTGTTAAATCCCTGAATGAGGATACACAACCTTGGACTGAATGCGATTCATCTCGGAAGCGTGAGCTTCTCGCTTATTGGAGGAAAAAATGGCAATGGAGTAAATCCGTAGACGAACTTGTTCGTTTCGAAAAACAGCATGGAAGCATGCCTTGGGAAGTTGTTCGGATGATTGGGCATCGTGGTTCGGGGAAAACCAAACGCCCTGTTTTGTGATTACTCTTGCTGAGTTTCATCTGCGAGATGTTGTTTGGCATCATGGCGTAAAAATGGGCCGTACAACGTCGGTAGAAGCGTGACGCTCGACACCATGGCGAGGCTGATTGCAACGATGAATACCTGACCAAACAACCGAAGCGGTAGAAGTCCGGAGAAGTTGAGAATTGCGAAACCACCCGCAGTACTGATGGCTGCACCAAGCATGGCTCGACCAGTTGTGGCTGTTGTTTTTGAAGTCCATTGGGCGACTGTTTTCTGCGGATGCAATTCGACCTCTTCCTCAAGTCGAATCACGTAATGCACAGCATAATCGACACCGAGTCCAAGTGCAAGAGCTCCGATTGTGACAGTTTGAGAATTCAATTGATAACCAGCGAGCCCCATAATTCCGTATACCCACATAACCACTGTGATGAGGGGTATCCAAATCACGCCTCCACGAAGGACAGCCTGGGTAATGCTTTGGGTTCGAACGAATTGAATAAGAATCAGTACAAACAGGATTGTAAAGGCAACAATGGCGGTTGATGTAATCGCTGATATTGCCACATCTGCGCTGATTTGCGCAAGAATCAATGCACGACCACTAAGTTCCATCGAGAAGGCTCCTTCCACGGATGAGGAAGCATCCTCCAGTGATGCGGAAAGCGCTTCTTCGAAGTCAACCGTCGCTTGCCAATCCAGTGTGTTGGCTTGGAATGAAATGATGGTTTGTTGACCATCTGTGTACAGCAATAAGTCGACAAGATCTCGGCCTGAACTATTCTGAAGGAGGTATGCTTTGAGTTGATCAAATCCTTCAGATGTGGTCAAGTTGTTCAACAAATTATCCAAGGTCGGATTTCTTCCACGTTCCGATTCAAGCGTATCCCACAGACCCGTGGGGACGCCGGTCACTCCTTCGGTGCTGCTGAGGGTTTCGATTGCGATGTTGTATGCATGGACACCCTCGGGTGAGAGGATGTTTCCTTCAAGGACGACATACAGCGGTGTTGGGCTGCTCTGGAATTCCTCAGCAATCATCAGGAAATCCTGGACGACTTCTAGAGAATCATCGAATTGATCAACCGTGTCAAAACCAACCTCGAGTGAGCTCATTCCGTACGCCATAGGAAGGGATAGAACAAGAGCAATCAAGATGACGAAAGCTGGTTTATGTTCAGCCATCTGACCAATTGCATTCGTTAGTTTGGTCTCGTTCATTGCACCCGACTTTTCAAGAGGCAACGCTTTCGAGGGAAGCGCAGTCATCAGTGCAGGCAAAAGAGAGATGCTTAGTACATAGATTGCAAACAAGCCAAGCGCGATGACCGTGCCGAAATTAACAAGGAACATTTGCGATGAGAGCCGAAACGACAAGAATCCGACCATGTCTGTGAAAATTGCAATGACCAATGCTGCTGAGGTAAGGACTGCACCAGTTCGTATTGCTTTTCGCCGTACTTCGTTATCGAAGTCTCTGAGGGTTGTTCTTCCTTGAGGGTTGTTGCGTTCCATGTCTTGCATGACCTCGCGAATTCTTGTTACGACGTGGATTCCGTAATCGACACCAATTGCAAGCAAGAGAATCGGAATGCTGTTCATGGCAGCATTGAATGTTAACCTGAAGATTCCTGCAGCGCCATACGTTGCTGCTATGGCAAGAATTGTTAATCCAATCACGTATACTGTATCACGCACGGACCTGAATTTAATGTAAAGCAATACTGTTAGGAAAAGCAATGCAAGCGAGGTCAAAATCCCAATCTCTTTTCCGATGTTTGCGTTCTGTTCATATTGAAATGCTGAGAAAGAAAAGACACGAAGTTCGTCATCGCCTGTTGCATTTTTCATATCAACGAGAGAAGTATCGGCCCATTCAACAATGCGTTCCTGTACATCACCGATGATGTCTGCGTTCTCGTAATTTTGAGGATCTGTTGAGACCACAAGGCTGATCAGAATAGGACCATCACTCTCCCAAGGACTCTGTTTGTCTTCAGCAGGCATTGTTGCAATGATGTTGCTACGATGGTCGATGTTCTGAAGGCCGGAGTAGGTCCCAAGAATACCTTGCAACGGATTTACAATTGGTGCAAGGAGCGTAACCTCCTCCGAATTGCGACTCTGTAATAACTCCTGAATTTGGCCTTGGAGTATACCCAATTCTGCGCTGATGTTGTGATTTCCATCCATCCGCTGTTGCCATTCTTCAACTGTACCAGGGTTCCATTCCCGTAACGCCTGTGGCGTTGGCGCTGTGGGGGAAGGAACAGAATCGATAGCAGTCTGTAGATCAGTGAGAGCAGCACTAAAATTCTCCTCACTCGCAACACTCGCGTTTGCAAGTTGGAGCGCTAGAGGTTCTCGCCACACCTGTGTAGTAACTGGATCTTGGGAGTTCAGCCAAAACAAGGCAGAGCCTGCTGGACCAGATGTAGCACTTCCTCCGAACAGCGTTTCCTGATATGGAAGGAACAACTCGTTTGTAGCAAGACCCGCCTCAAGGTTTGCAAACTGTTCCCATGTCGTGGTTTGATTCATTCCACCCCGTTCGATTTCATCGATAATTCGTATAAAATCCAACGATGCTTGGTACCTGTCCTCGATTTCATAAAGCAATTCAGTTGTGTCATTTTGAGGGTAGAAGGCGTCTTCACTGTTATCAAAATTAATGAATTGTGCCATTGAAGACAAAGCAATCGTTAGGATAAGGATGGTGGCAATTGTCGCCTTTGGACGGTTAACAGAAATTGATGTCAAGGCGTTAAATGGGTTCTCCATAGAACCAATTTCTTGATGTCAAGTATAAATGAGTGTTCAACATTTGGTACAAATTGCACGTGAATTTGAACATCCATTGATAAGTCCTGAGACGAAAGCCATGTCATGAGCCAAACATTATCCAAGTGGAAACGAGTGTGCAAGTCGTCTAAATTGAAGATGAACAAAATAAAAGGAAAAGCCATTGGAACAAAAATGGTCCTTGTCATGCGCACAGAAGAGGGTCTCTTTGGAAGCAACGCCCTTTGCCGACACATGGCGTGGCCAATCCACTGGGGCGGCAAGATCAAGGATGGATGTTTGCGATGTCCGCTTCACCAAACGTCGTACCATCCCGAGGACGGTTCAGTAAACGAATGGTCACCTGCGCACTATTTCCCAGCTTACGGAAAATTGCTCGGAAAGCTTCGAAAACCATCTCCGTTGAAAACGTACGACGTGAGGGAGCACGAGGGCTACGTTGAGATTGACCTCAACTCTTGATCAATCGACGTGACGAAGGACCTGTTCCCGTGCCAAGTATTTCGGACGGTAGATAGGAACGCCCTTTCCATTGCGCATTACAACTCTTTCATCAAAGATTTGCGCTCCTATCCCTGCAACACGTGCCCAACCAAAGAAGGTCGTGTAGTAATCTGGGTTCTTGAGTCCTACATGGTGCAACAAGGCTCCTGATGCGATATCGACATTCGCATTTGGGTTGGAAATCTTTGGATTCTCCGCCAAAACTCTCGGAGCAACTTCTCGTAGCGTTCGAATAATTTTGAAGTTCTCATCGTCCGGACACAACTTCTCACCAAGGGCGAACTGGGCGGTTGCGCGAGGATCTTCTGCCCGTAGAACAGCGTGACCAAATCCAAACACAGGCCGTCGAGCGGCGAGTTCTCCTCTGACAAAATTCTCAACTTCAACCGGGTCGGAAGTTCCGACACGCAGGACGAATTCTAAGCATGATTGGTTCGCACGACCGTGGAGAGGGCCACTCAAGGCATTCATCGCACTTGCCATTGCTGAATACAACGTTGCGTGACCACTTGCGACCGCTTTGCCAACAAATGTTGAGAGATTCCCTCCACCATGGTCCATGTGCAGGACGAGATAGACCGACAGGACTTGGTTTAGTTTTTCTTGGTCAACGTCGAGGTCCAGTGTGTTGGTAAATCGTTCAACCATCGACAGGCTTGGGTCGTCCTCTGGTATTCCATCTGCACGACCCTCTCGGTAGCGAAACAAAAGCCCCATCATTCGTGGCATTCGAGCGACGAGGTTGAGTGCGTCTTCCTTCCAGTCGTTTTGGCAATCCCACATTCCGAGGGTTTGGATGCCGATTGCAAGCCAATCCATTGGATGCCCGTCCTGAGGTAAGGATGAAAATATTGGACCGAAATCGCCCGGTATTGCTGCACGTCGCGAAAGATCTTCACGGAACGCAGCAGACTGTTCGGGTGTTGGAAGTTCCTTGTTGTGCAAGAGGTAGACCACATCTTCTGGTGCCTTCATTGCAAGTTCAGTAATCGGGTATCCACAGTAATGGACGCCTTCACCCGGTGTTACAAAGGAGGTTCGACAGGTGCCTACTGGAACTCCACGCATTCCAATGTCGAGATGAGATTCTGTTAACTCAAGTAAGTTGTTCACTTCCTGGTCCAAGGTCTCACCAATAGGTGCTAACTCGGTCATTCGTATAAAGGAAAGGACGAACAATGTTACCCTCAATGCACGAAACTACACGAAATCAAGCATCTTCCCAGATTCTGAATCCCTGTGTTGATTGTCTGTCTGAATGAACATGAAGTCGAATTTCTTCGCCTCGAATCAAAATAGCATCTTCCGCAGTCAATCCTGGACAACTTGACTTTACCTTGTTCCAAGAGCGTTTGCTTCGAAGATTTTCTGCCCACCATGGGAAGGCCTTGCATTGCTGAGGACGTACCTCATAGATACCGCACTGTTTCTTTCCATCCAAGTAGATGCATATGCCATCGGATTGATTTGAGCGTAGAATGTATCGGCCATCCAACGTGGTCGTGCAATCTCTTTTCAGATACTCCCGTACGCTCAATTTCGCATGCTCTGCAATTCGCTTGACATCGTTTCTCGAAAGATAGACGATACCTCCTGGCTCATCACAACATCGTCCACAATCGGGTTGACAGGAAAAGTGAACGCCATCCGCCCACCAAGCACCTCTCATTCTTCTTCACCCATGAGTCGAGTTGTTGGTTTTATTCGAGCAAGACGGGCAACCTTGATTTGTTCATCTTCCATGTCGAACGCTTCCATTGCATCCTCGCTCACCAAGCCGAGTTCATGTTCAATGACGCGCAATTCGTCAACAATGTCAATCAACTCATCTGCATCAGCATGCGCTGTTCGCTGCAGAAGATTTTCCATCATTTGCTCAAGATGCCTTAGCCGTAGATCATCGCGTACAATGACTCGCTCCCGTTCAGCCAAGACTTCATCGATGGAGGCATCGATTCCAACCAACATATCAGCAGTTCTCTCGACATCTGCGCCTTCCAACTGACCGAGTTGACGCGTGAGATGTTGATCGTTCGAATGCACATCAAGGACGGTTGAAACTTCTGGAGTTAGCTCCTCAAGTGTAGTTTTCAAGTGCATCTCAAGAAGGTCATTGGCACTGTTTAGCTCTTCAGCCGAAACCACGGTGGGCGCCCAATCATCTTCTTGCTCTTCGAATGTTGTTGCATGTAGATCGATACCCCCCGCATCAAC
>JAKUNY010000041.1:8984-10808 GCA_022451765.1 Candidatus Poseidoniaceae archaeon | reverse complement strand
GGATCAACTTTCTGAACAATGTCACGAATCGTCCAAAAGTTTCCAAGCGACTTGCTCATCTTTTCTCCGTCGATGTTGACGAAGCCGTTGTGCAACCAATAGCCTGCAAGTGGGGCATGGCCTGTGTGACATTCGCTTTGGAAAATCTCAGCTTCATGATGCGGGAATCGAAGCTCGTGCCCTCCTCCGTGGATATCGAATGATGCTCCAAAATGATCTAGACTCATAGCTGTGCATTCAATATGCCAACCAGGGCGACCTTCCCCCCAAGGAGAAGGCCATACCGGCTCGCCAGGTTTGGCTTGTTTCCTCAATGTGAACTCTTTGTGATCCCGCTTCCCTCCGGCTGTGTGGTAGACTCGTCCAACTGCACCTTGTCGGACTGAATCGATGGATTGGCCTGTTAATAGACCGTACTTTTCCGGTGCTGAATCAACATGAAAATAAACACCGTCATCCGCAACATAGGCGTGTTCCTTTTGAATGAGATCCTCAATGATATGAATCATTGAGTCAACGTACTCCGTACAGCGGGGGTAATGATCTGCTCGAAGAATGTTTAATGCATCCATGTCCTCAAAATACGTTGCGATGTTTCGGTCGACGATGTCTCTCCAATCCTCTCCAGACTCAATCGAGCGTAAAATGATTTTATCGTCGATGTCGGTGAAATTTTGAACATAGTCGACATCGTAACCTGAGGCTTCGAGCCAACGATGAATTAAATCAAATGCGATGTAACAACGTGCATGACCAAGATGACAATGGTCGTAAACAGTTACACCACAAACGTACATTGAGACCCTTCCTGGGGATTGGGTTGTAAAATCAACCTTCTCGCGACGGCGTGTGTCGTGCACTCGTAACGGCATGTGAACATATCTCCGAGTCATACCTCTCACTTGAAGATTGATACGTAATAGGTGCGAGGGAGATTCGATGGCGGAGTTGGACCTCAAGAACCCGGAAGGGATTCGATTCTCTTCGTATCTCCTTCGAGATGTACATCTCGTCAAGTTAGGATGGATGATGCCGCTTTTCACTGTGTTAGGAGCAGTAAGCCTTCATTTGTTGCTCGGCAATCATCGTGACATACCGTTCTTCATTTCAGAATCAGATTTTCCAGGAATTGAAGGATTTGTTTTCACAGCAGGTCTTTTTGTTTCATCCGTATTTCAATTCCTAATCGCCCTCAGGTTGTATTTTTTATTCAAAGAGAAAGCACGACCGAGAGTTCTTCTTGCTGGGACGATACTCGGTGTGGCAAGTTCAACACATCTGTCCGTCCTTGCATTTGCCGATATGTACCAGTACCTCTCAATTCACGTCTACACGTCTATCATCGTCTTTCATGGTGGTTTTGCGTGGGCTTTTCTTGCTCATCTCTCACTCCCAAACCCCAATCCAATAGGGCGAAAACTACGGTTGGTATCCCTCACATTAGCACTTGTTTCACTCGCAGTTATGACCACGACACTAGCAAGAGGAATCAATGAACAAAGTACCAAACTTGGTCTTGCACCAGACAACATTCCGTTGGACCAACTTCAGCCTTGGATCGATGTTGCTGCTCCTGCTGAATTCATTCTTTTCTTCTCATTGCTTGGTTGTCTTGCCTCATTTTCATGGGATATTTTAGGACACGCCAACCAATTCGAGAATCCTTCGATCGAGAGTTGATAGCGCAACAACATTTGGATCAGTTCCGTTCGTTCCATTCGATTTCCACACAGATACAACCATTTCTCGGTGAGATAAGTGATGTCGAATTATACCAAGAAATTCGCAATTTGTTGTCTCCAAATCTGAAGCCATTTCTGGACC
>JAKUNY010000041.1:0-8974 GCA_022451765.1 Candidatus Poseidoniaceae archaeon | reverse complement strand
ACAGCCCGGTATTGGGGCGCTGGTGGAGTTCAGGAAATCCTTCAGAATCAATTCGAACAATGCAAGTGTATTCAACAATTTTTTTCTTTGACTTCCTTGGCCGGGGAAGTTCATGCGCTCGCAAACTGCCTTTGCAAGAATTTGCGATGGGACAATCTTCGCAAGAAGGGTTTCTTGGTCTGCAAACAAGTGCTCCCAGTTCCATCATCGCTTGATTCCAATCTCCTGGTGATTCTGAAACAAGATGGGTGTCTGCAAACGTCTGAACCTGTTTCATCGATGGTTCTTCTTGGTTGGTTTGACGGGCCATCACTCGGCGAATGTTTCCATCCACACAAGCAACAGGTTGCTTGAATGCGATTGAAGCGATTGCTGCTGCGGTGTAAGGGCCAATGCCTGGAAGCTGAAGTAAACCCTCGTAGTCGTTTGGAAGAACGCCGCCATGCAATTCCATGACATCAAGTGCCAGTGCGTGGAGTCGGCGTGCTCGAGAGTAATATCCAGCTCCTTGCCACAGATGGAGGACTTCATCCACACTTGATTTTGCCATTGACTGGACCGTTGGGAATCGTTTCAATAATTTCGCGTGGTAGGCGATACCACGTTCCATTTGAGTCTGTTGTAAAAGAATTTCAGAAAGAAGAATCGACCACGGTGAAGGCTCTAGTCGCCATGGTAGTGGGCGCTGAATCTCCCGATACCAAGAAAGCAGGGCTTCTCGATCCATCCAAATCATCTGCTGATTTCAAGCCGCTTTCGCTTCTTCGATTTTCGCATCGTTGGCTTTGATTTGCTCCCAAACCAATTCTGCAATATCTTTCACTTCCATTTCCGCATCGATGGCCGATAAACCATCGGTAACCATCGTTGAGCAGAACGGACAACCAACTGCAACGGTGTCTGCTCCTGTGGAAGCAAGCTCCTTGGCACGAATAATGTTGACACGATCGTTGGCTTCAGGAACATGCTCCTCCATCCACATCTGTGCGCCACCGGCTCCACAGCAGAATGAACCTCGGCCATGACGTTCGGCTTCCACATCGACCCCGCCAATGATGTCTCTTGGAGCATCGTATTCTCCGCCAATTCGACCAAGATAACACGGGTCGTGAAAGGTCACAGATCCATCGTGCTTTGGTTGTGGTAGTTTCCCCTCGTGTTGCAAGTGGGAAATCAGTTGCGAGTGATGCATGACCTCAATGTCCTCGCCACCGTAATCCTTGTACTCCTTACCAAGTGTATGGAAACAGTGAGGACAGGAAGCAACAACTTTCTTGACGCCAAGTTCATTGAACGTCTCCAAGTTTGTTTCAGCGAGCATCTGGAACAAATACTCGTTACCAGCTCGACGAGCAGCATCACCGCTGCATCCTTCCTGCATTCCAAGTATGCCGACATCGAGACCTGCTTCTTTCATGATGGAGATTGTGTCTCTGGCGACCTTCTTGTTTCGTTCATCGAACGAAGCGGCGCAACCTGCGAAATAGATGTACTCGGCGGGTTCGGAGACCTTCACATCAAGATCTGCTGCCCAATCTCCACGCTCGTGAGAAGGCAAACCGTAAGGATTTGAATCCGATTCAAGGTTTTCAATTGTCGCCATCAACGGCATGATTGTGTCCTCAACCGCTTCATCAAATTCCATTCGTTCCATCATCAAGTGACGTCGGGCGTCGGTTAATTTTGGAACGTGTTCAATGTTGACGGGGCAGACGTCAACGCATGCATGGCAGGTTGTGCAAGCCCAGATTGATTCCTCTCCAAATCGAGCAATGATGTCCTCTTCAGGGCTTTCGCCAGCAAACAGTTGTGAGGCATGATCGTTGGCATAATTTCGTACGTCATGAATAATTTGCATTGGATTCAGCGCTTTCCCACTGGCGTAGGCTGGGCAAACGTCTTGGCATCGTGCGCACGATGTGCATGCCCAGCCGTCGATGAGGCTCCTCCACGTGAGTTGTGTGTAATTTGCAGCACCGAAGGATTCGATATCAAGTTCCTCTAAGGAGACTGCAGAACCACTTTCATCGGTTGCAAGCGGTCGCATCTTCGCCATGGGTTGTGTATCATAGAAAGCCACGTTTGGCAATGCCATGACCAAATGCATGTGCTTGGAGAGAGGAATAAGGAACAAGAATGTGCAGATGGCGACCATGTGTGCCCAATATGCAGCGTTGACAATGGTCTGAGAGGGGGCAAACGTGTCAGCAACCCATGCTCCGATCATTTCCCAAGTTGGGTGTGGGTTTTCACCAGCCTCGACAATGTAGGAGGTGGTACAAATGGTCATGATAAGAAGAAGGATGACATTTCCTTCAAGTTGTGATTTGCCTTTCAGCTTTTCAGGGGTGAACAAAACTCGGCGGTTGAGCGCAAGGAAGCAACCGATGAGTGCGCTCGTGTAGCCGAGTTCAACCATCCCGTTCCAGATTCCATTCAAGGCCTGAGGTAAAATGTGTTCACTGAATCGATTTGCCGTGGCAAGATCAAGCATGTCCGAGGAAAGCATGAGGAAGCCCCAAAACATCAGGACGTGCATTGTGCCTGCAACCTTGTCTTCCAAGACTTTTCGTTGTCCGAGCCAAACTGTAAGGGTCTCTTTCATCCGCTTGCCCCATGAATCAAAACGCTTGTCTGGGGCTCCAAGGAGGACCAATCGAGTTGCTTTTTGGACTTGATAAGCGAAGAAAGCGATGGAGATACCACCAAGAACGAGGAGCAGGTAATACCCCTTTATTCCCGCGTAGGTAACGTCGAGCGGATGTTCCATCATGTACCCCCCAAGCACGCGCAAACCTTCAACCCAACGATGTAATCAATACCAATCCTAATGGTTTAGATACGCTTCGACAAGACATGGTCAAAGCAAGTGCCCCGGGAAAGTGCATCCTCTTTGGAGAGCATGCAGTTGTCTATGGTCAGCCTGCTCTAGCATGCAGCATCGACCAACGGATGACCATTGAAATTGAAAGTGAAAAAACGTTCAATGCATGGCGAGTCGATGGCCGCACGATGGATGCGAAAAAGCATCTTCACATCGAATACATTCGCACCCGATTACCTCCGCATGACGGGCAACCCATGCACATACGTATCCGGGGTACCATCCCAAAAGCCTCAGGACTCGGTTCATCAGCGGCCTTATCCGTCGCACTGTGTGGTGCACTCCAACAAATTCGGGATGAGGCAATCGACCCTGTACAGGCGAGTGTTTTGTCCCATCTTGCTGAAGCTGAAGCTCAAGGTGGTCGAGCGAGTCCAATGGACACTGCCACGAGTTCTCTCGGAGGTTTTGTCGTTCTATCGGATGCCATTGAGGAAGGTCTGGATTACATCGAAACAAGGACAATGGATGTGAACGGAGAGACTCGTCAATGGCATCTTCATACGTTTTCTGCGCAGATACCGGAAGGTGTTGCGCTTGTTGTAGGGAACACCGGCGTTCGTGGTTCAACATCAGCCATGGTCGATCAAGTCGCACGACTCATCGAAACGAACCCAAAACGCAAGGTCGAGTTGGAAACCATCGGCGCCATCGCAAGAAGGGGGATTCAATCACTGCAAGAGGGGGACATGGAGGCCGTGGGACGAGCACTGACGGAGAATCACATCGTTTTGCGGTCTCTGGGCGTTTCTTCACCAGAACTCGAACGGCTTATTCGAGCTGCTGCACCATCAAGCCTCGGGGTAAAAATGACCGGTGCTGGAGGTGGAGGATGCATGATTGCGTTAACAAGAAATCCAGAACAAACCGTTGGAGCGATTGAAATGGAAGGTGGCAGAGCGTTCATTAGTGAATTCAAGGCTGAAGGACTGAAAGTTGAGGATGCAAATTGACGACTTGTGCAGGATGATTTCTATTTGATAGGATGCCTTTCTTTTATATATGCGGTATAAAAGCCACAACCCATGACCACCGATGAAGAGCGTTTGACAGTCGTCAACGTAGTAGCCAGCACCCGCGTAGCAGAAGAACTCGACCTCCCAGATATCGCAATTCAACTGAACTGCGAGTATGAGCCTGAGCAATTTCCTGGTGTTGTTTACGGAGTGACCGACCCTAAACTCGCCAATCTCATGATCAGATCTGGACGTGCTGAGTGCACAGGAGGAAAAGACGAAGACAACATCCACACCGGTATCGATCGCATGATCAAGGACTTGCGTGCCGCAGGAATTACCACTTGGGATCTGAAAGATGTCGAAATTGAGGTCCAAAATATGGTTGCAACCTACGCTCTTCATTACCCGGAAGATTACGACGGAAACGACAAGTTCACTGGAGCCCCACTCGCTGGCGAGCCTCGTAAATTAAACCTCAACAACCTCACATTCCACCTCCCATTCGACAAAGTCGAGTACGAACCTGAGCAATTCCCCGGGTTGATTTATCGACTCGATTACCCCAAAGTTGTCTGCTTGATTTTCGGTAGCGGTAAAATGGTCATTACCGGTGCCCGACACAAAGACGAAATTTTGGAAGCAGTTGAAATCATCAAAGACGAACTTGCAGACCTCCTCTGATGCAGACGTCGCATCTTTCATGTGCAAGAACACCCGACGGTGTTCATGGGCGGAGCGCTCAAATCACGCATCCTGACGTTGCTCGTGCTTGGCCTTCTGGTTGGTTTCAGCCAATTGCCGCTCTTGACACAACATGCCCACCTTACTGAAGATCAGAGCGTCCACCAAAGCGGTGCTGATCCTGGAGTGACCGATGTGCCGAGTTGGAGGGTCGGTGACAAATGGATTTACTCAGGAACCTTCGATCCATCAATTCTCATCACCAATACCGGTGTTTCAGCAACCGTTGGAGAGATTCGAGGAGATTCTACTGCCGAGGTCACAGACATCCTCGAACTTCAATTCGACAATCGTTCAGAGTGGGTCTACAAACTGCGAATGACAGCAGACTTTGACAAAAGCGGTGTCGAACTGGAGGGTTTTACAGGAAATGCTGAAATCCAATTTACGCAGACCGAATATCTACGCGTCACCGATTTTGCCACAGTAAAGAACGACCTTGATTTGTACATCAAATTCATTCCATATGGAATCGGTTCATTAACCCAAATCCTTGGTGATATTACGATCACCAACGAATACAGTCCTGCTACTGAAGCCTACGACTTCCCATTACGGTATGGTGAACGATGGACTTCGCTGACAACATCATCTTCAACATGGTCTGGACAAAGCGATTACATTACACCGTTTCCACCTCCTGAAACCGACACGAATACAACAACGTGGGAGGTAACAGATGTTGGTCAACCACGCAACGCAATTGGCGCAGGAATAGCCTACAGCGGCTGCGACTCTTCTTACGAGCTTACCTCGTGGAATTCAGATGGCGTATCCTCCGGATACAGGTGGTATTGTCCTGCCGTTAACAATTATGCCTGGAGACACTCTGAGGAAGACGTTGGACTTACCATTGATTTCCGTTTGAAGCAATACATGCCCGTAGGTTCAACTGGCGTTGAAAGCAACAGAGACCCAGGAACTCGTGCTGAGTGTGTCGATGTTGCTCCTGAGCGTTCCTTAACGGCCCTTGATTCGCCACTGGAAGTTTGGGTTCACCTTGATCCGACGTGTTACGGTACGATCAGTGGCGTTGGCGTCGAAGTAGCATACGACGGTACCTCAACGACGGTTACAACTGCATCGAATGGCTCAGCAAGCACCGTTCTCAATTCGGGTAGTAGCATTGATTATTCAGCAACAAATACTGACTGGGCCAGCCATGGAATTATGGCAAAGGGCGGGGATTATGTCGGTGCGGCAACCATTACGCTTGATGAATACCTCGTCGGGCTGGACCTCATCGCTGACGAAGAGCGAGCAGTTGTAATTCGAAATCGAAGCGGTATGGTTAGTACTGTTAGCTCATTGTCTGGCTACAATGTTCTGCCCGGAGATGAATTGACCATCGAGGTCGCAGTCGTGAACAAAGGGATTACACAATCAGTACAAACGGACTTGCGAATCTATCACCCTGATGCTTCCATCTTTGATCTCACACTTCCATCTCTTGAAACCTATGAATCGCACAAAGTGAATTTCACATGGACCGTACCCGAAGATGCATCGATTGGATTCATCCCGATACGATGGGAAGCTGACCCTCTACAGATCAATACTGCGGATGCAAATTCAGACAACGACCTTGGAGAGATTGAGTTGTTCATAGGAAGATTACCTACAGCGGTTCTAGAACCCATCGAAGTCTACACCAACGTTGAGACATTGATCAACGCCTCTGGAAGTTTTGATGAAGACGGTGGAAACGTCTCCTGTCTGTTCAATATCCCTTGGTACGATGGAACCCGAACACCAGCATGGACACGTGTTGAGTCGACTGATTGCATGCTGAACTGGACATGGACAAACGATGGAGACTATCCCATCGAGGTGACCATTACGGACGAAGAGCAAGATGAAGTTGATGCAATTCTCGACGTTGTCATACTGAATCGAGCACCGAACATTGAAGTCGTAAGCGCACGAACGGAAGTCAAAGTCGAATACCCTGTTACGCTCTATGCTTATGCAAACGATACCGACTCAGAGGACCCATTTCCCGGCATTGTCGATGTCTACTGGCCAAATGCAATCTGCGAGGAGGGGTATTACACGCGTGTTTGTACAACGACCGCCCCTACCGAGGGCTGGCACACATTCCAAGCAGTTGGCGTGGACGATGACAGTGCCATGACAATGGCTAGCATCGACATACGATTTACGAACATCAATCCGCATGGGTTGTCCGTTACCATGACCAATGAAAGCGGTCCATTACCATTGGATGTGCAGCAGACATGGCATGTTGAAGAGGACCAAATCGTTCGTCTCCGAGGACAAGCCTTGGATTCCATCGATGACTTGGATGGCCTGACCCATCGATGGTGGCCGGATGATGCACAACCGAACCTCATCAAGACGTTCGATGGGCGTGTATCTGAATTCGATATGATGTGGGAAACCTCTGGATTGCATCGCATGCGCCTCGAAGTTCGTGACTCAGAGGGTGCGAGCAGTGGCACCTACGAGAGGTGGGTGAGTGTTGCCAACGTTCCACCAATCGTTCAGCCGCTCGAAGAAGTCTTACCACTCGCTGAGGGAGAAGAAATACGGTTGACTGGAAATGCCACTGATACACCCTCTGATCTTGATACACTCATCCGCTGCTGGGATGTTGATCCCGGTCTTGATTCAAACGACATTGGTGGAGCAGATGACGATTGTGATGTAGTTGGGGATGAGTTGGTTTGGCACTGGAACACGAGTGGAACCCACACCGTCGTTTACCATGTTACTGACGACGATGGGGTTCGTGTCAGCGAAGTCCTAGCCGTTGACGTACTCAATATCCCGCCTATTGTTCGAACGAAAGACATTGCATGCAATGCTCTGGAAACCTGCATACTCGATGCAACTGGAACCATCGATTCCCTCAACGACCTTGACCAAATCACAATCGTCTGGGATTTGGATACATCCGTCGATAGCAACGGTGATGGCATCAAGGACAACGATGCAGATAAGGTAGGAAAGCAAATTGAACACGAATTTGCAACAAAGGGTCCTTACACGATTCGAGTCATGGCTTGGGACGAGAATCCTGAACGCCCTGGTACGCGGATCATCAATATCGAAATTGGAGCGCCAGAACGTACACTTGTTGAGGAACTGGGTGCGGCATTGGTCGGTGCAGAAGCAAATCCAACTGCTCAACTTTCCATGTTAGCGTTCATGATTCTTGTTTTGGGTTTATTGACGCGTCGACGACGTTCGGGTCGTAAGCAGCGTGCGATTGAACGACTCGATCAGCAACAAAACGCAATCTTTAGCGATGAAGAAGTTGGTTTGATGCCACATGAAATTTCAGCACGAAGAAACCGACCACAGGACCCACCGGTTGAGCGAGCATTCGACTCGATTCATGCTTCTGTTTCAGATGGTCAATCCTCTGGACCACCAATCCCGGATACAGGGTTACCCGAGGGATGGAATATGGAACAGTGGGAGCATTACGGACAACAATGGCTCGACTCACAACTTGACAATTCCTAAGTACGAGAAAGTGAACATTCCACTATGGCGAACCGCTTTTCCGCGCTGCTTGTGTTGTTTTTGTTGACCTGTATGTCCATGATTCACATGGTCCATCATGAGGTACAAACACTGGAAGAGGTTGATTCCGTTGAGCGAAGTGGAGCGTCGACAAGTTCTACCGATATTCCGAGTTGGAGAATCGGAGATAAATGGACCTATGACACCCGATTCGATGTAGCCCAATTGCTTGCACAAGCAAACGTCTCTGCCAGTTTGAACACGTTAACTGGAGACACAACTTATGAAATCGAAGACGTATTTTTCATCAACGTTGGCAGCGTCCAAACACTGGCATACAAAATGAAAATTGAAGGTGAATTTTCCTCAGGTAACAGTGGAGCAACTCTCGAAAGCGTAAGTGGGAGGCTAACCATCGACTACACCGGGGAAGACATTGTTCGGGTTCGGGACCTAGCTGTAATCAATTCAGAATTTGAGTTGGATGTTGACTTTGCACCTTTCAACCTTGGATTCCTCTCACAAAAACTTGCCACCATCTCCTTCGATACCTATTACGATCCGCCCAAAGAAAAGTACGATTTTCCGCTCAGAACGGGTGACCAATGGTACATGCCATTCATGTCTGGGACAAGCGTCAGCGGCTCGTCGGATTACTTCGACCCGACGGAATTCGATACAAATGGTGCAGAGAACAACTCCTGGCAAGTGACCACGGACGGCATCCCAACGGAGGATGGTTCAACAATTCAATACGAAGGGTGCGATGATTCCTACAAAATCAACGAGTGGAATGCAAGTGGTGTAAACTCTGGTTTCAATTGGTACTGTCCAGCCGTTGGCTTCAATTCTTGGATTCGAATTTCGAATGCAGCAGGTTTCACAATTGATTGGCTAT
>JAKUNY010000040.1 GCA_022451765.1 Candidatus Poseidoniaceae archaeon | reverse complement strand
CCGAGTTGATGGATGGCTCGAACATATTGGCTATCGGTGCAATCGCTCCTGGTTCTGAATCAGCGCAAGATCAGGCCAATGAATTGGAATTATTGCTCGGCCAACGCGATGATGTTGCTGTGGTTCAGATTGTTATTGGAGAAGATTCAATGATGAGTGATGTTGAAGCATATCGTTCATCCATTAACAGCAGTTGGCCGATCGTACTCGACTATGCTGACGAATTTGTCTCGACTTCTCCAACAGGTAACGCAGACTCTGTGATTCTTGTCGACAAAAGCATGCATGTAACTTGGAGTGAATCGCCAACCGGTAGCTCCAAGGCTATGAACGATGCAATTGAAGCAATCAATGGAGGAGGGCCAACAAGCCTTGGCACCTATTTCTCAATCCTCTTCCCAACAGGCCTGTTCCTTCTTTTCCTTGCCCTACCTCGACAAGGCTGGACAAAACCAGAGGAACCTTTGCCACCTGGAACACTTTGGGCGAGTATTGTCCTTGCAGGTGGGTTGGGGGCAGTGCTGGTCCATTTGCCAGCACTACTTCTCAGCCTCTTGCCGTTGAGTTCATCGCTTTCACACATCGTTACTGTGATTATGTTCCTCTGGTTCGTTTTCATGTGCGCAATGACGCTACAAAGAGGGGCCCCTTTCGAAGCAGACCTCCTTGGCTCTTTCATCCATGGTCGAACGACTGCATCCTTCCAGTCCTGGCGGCCAAAAGAAGATATGCAGCGCGACGTTTTCCTAGGAATCTTCATTGGGTGGTTATCTTGGATGGCGGACCCAGGTTTGATTGCCCAAGGTGTGGGTGCTGCAGCACTTAATGGAGGAATGGGCATTTTCTTTGCCATGCTCCTCCTTATTGCCAACGTATTGATTGCAGGATTGGCGATTCTTATTCTCCGCTTTATTGCATCATGGGGAGGTCCATTTTCAAACATCTTTGGACGCGTCGGTGCGGATACGTTTGCTCGCTTTATGGGCCTCGTTCTCCTTCCAATCAGTGTTTGGGCAACGATCAATGGTGTTCTTGCACTATTGGCGATCGGCGTTTTCTAGAGAATCATTGAAGAGGGTTAATGGAATATTCACGGGACATGTACCCCATTCAACCAACGTGGTCAACAACGACGATCAACTTGCTGCAACGCTGCCCAAGAGCATTTGTTCTCCGTTACGGTTTGGCTAAGCTCTCTAAAAATCATCCTCAAGGACAATTATTATCCGAGGTATTCCAAATTCAAACGCCATGGATTTTGATGCATCAAACGATTCGAACAGTGTTGCTAGATTATGTCGAGGACCATCAAATAGGTACTGTTTGGTCGCATGAACTCCTGACCATTCGATTTAGACGTGATTATCTCAAAGCAATCGCAGATCGTAATCAAAGGGTCAAACGTTTGCAGAAGTATGGACTTACCGCTTCTTTCTTTCATACAATTCAGCCAGAGGAACATCTCATCAAAATGGGAATAGAATCATGCATAGGGATCATTCTGAATTCAGTCTTTCAGGGACTTTTATCGAATGGTTCTATAGAAAGAATTGAAGCCAATGAATTCACAAGAATACAAAACATTCGCATGTATTGTGCTCCAGATCTCCTCCACCGCAGCAGCAAAGGGTTGACAATTATCAAACTCCAGTTATACGGGAAAGTCAGCCGGAGCAAGAGGATTCAACAAGCGTCACTGCTGCAATCCTACGGAAATAATGATTCCGAAGTCATACAGTTTTGTTTGCAACGGCGTAAATGGAACGTCCACAAAACCATCCCGGTTGCTCGTCACCGTAAACAAGCGTCCGAACTTGTGGTTCTGGACTTGAAGCAAATTGAGACTTTGTTTTCGAAGGTTGAGAAAAACAACGATTTGACAAAAATACCGCTTGCAGATTCGTACCGCTCCTGCATGAATTGTAATGTGAAATTCATGTGTCCAGCAAGAACTGGTTACGAAAATGCCAAAGCAGAACAACGCATATTGATGTGCCAATAGCGGGATTTCCTACGTTGCATTCATATACCCTCGGCGATATATTACATAACTATCTCCGGTGCTGTCCATGGTCTGACAACTTCTGATCCTTGCTTGAAGATTTGGTGTTTGGCGGAATCGCTTAACATTACGAAAGCAATAGAGGAAAGAAAAGTATGAGCAACAGTCAGAAGAACAAAGGAAGAAAGAAACGAACGGGGAGAAGAAACAGCAAAATGAACTATGACCAAACCACAAATACACAGGTCAAGTTCACATCAAGAAGCAACAAAACCAACAAACGTTGCTGCAAAAATTCATTCAGCGAAGACCTCATGAATTTGCGAATGTTTGGTGAATTGCAAAAATATTGGAAAGGTCGGAACCTCAAGGCACTACGAGGATCCATCATCTCAAGACTACCAGACCATTTCGTGGCAAAGTACAACAGACACATGGACCATTTTGTCAAGTACCTGGAGAACGAAATAAAAAAGTGAAATTTCAACCAAAAAAGGCCTCCGAAAGCCTCGGATATCGGACCCATTGAGCGAGAGCAAGAGGCGATACTCTAAGGGCTGCTTCTACAAGCAGCCCCCATGGAAAAGGGTGTGCAGCGTCAATATGCTCCAACCTCGATTTGTTTTGGGTGTGGACCTGCGAATGAGAAGGGATTGCAAATCAACTCGTTACGCAAAGGCAATGGACTCGAATTGAAATTTACGCCGTCCGAGGAGCATCAAGCCTTTCCAGGCATGGTGAACGGTGGAATCATCGGCACGTTGCTGGATTGCCACGGTAACTGGGCTGCTGCGATTGCTCTCATGGATACACATGGATTGGAAGAACCGCCATGCACGGTTACCGCCTCTTACTCAGTCTCGTTACGACGACCAACTCCGTTGGGAGTAGAATTGCATGTTGAGGCATATCCGGAGGAAATCAGTGAGGATAGAGTTCACGTTCGTATGGAATTGAAAGCCGATGGCAAGGTGTGTGCAACTGGCAAAGGATTGTTTGTGGCCGTCAAGGAAGGGCACCCTGCATACCATCGCTGGAGTTGAGGCGGGGAGATGGCCAAACCTTCGATAGATCAAGAGCAAA
The DNA here is from genome assembly GCA_022451765.1 of Candidatus Poseidoniaceae archaeon. GTDB lineage: Archaea > Thermoplasmatota > Poseidoniia > Poseidoniales > Poseidoniaceae > MGIIa-L2. The sequence goes on along the minus strand of JAKUNY010000040.1, from coordinate 7,989 downwards.
GACTTGCACGACTAAGTGATGATGTGCTTAATGAAATGCATGACCTTGGTAAATGGGACCAGCACAACCTCGATCAATTGCATACAATTCCGCTCGCAGTATTGAGACGAAATGCAACCCAACGTCACGGAGTAACTCGCTTCCGAAGGAGATCGAAGGGATCTGAATTGAAAACTGAGGATGTCGAAACCATCGATCTCCATCCACAATTATTGGACGAGGCATGGGGGGATTACGCTCGATTCGTTTTGTACCACGAATACCTGCATGCTCTCGGAAATCGATTTCATGATGCGCGATTCAGAATCTTGGAAGAACTCTGGCCCTTTACCGGTGCTGAACGTGGCAGAGAATTTACACAATTCCTGAGACAACGCACAGCAACTTGGCTTTGGGTCTGTGAAACATGTGACAAACAGTACCCTCGCAAGAAAAAAGCTAATCGCCGCTATCGTTGTCGAATCTGCTCATCGATATTGATTGATGTTGCGAACATGCAGGAAGCAAACTAAACAAGTCATCATATCTCGGAGTCACGAGGTCATTCTATGAAATGGAGACAACGGTGCGTCGTCATCCTCGTCCTCCTTTGCATGTTTACAGTACCTGTTGATGCATCCCTAACAGACGAAGAATCTGGTGGAATGCTGTACTTTTCCTGTGAATCCGATGATGATTGTCGATTGACATCGGTCCCCGTTGGAGAGGAAATCATCACAGGTTCCGTTCAGGCAAATCCGTTAATGACGGAGTCAGTGGCCATTGAGTTCGAGATGACTCCATCGCAAACCGAGCTCGCTATGTTGCCGGATGTTCTTGATGAATTGTTCATCGATTTGAGAGTCCAAGGAGACACGCTCGGGGTTTATACGCCTGACATGGAAGTCAAACTCATCATTGGCTCCAGTGTCACAAACCTAGAATCCGAGCAATCTAGTTTCCCGACATCGAATGGCGAAACAGGTCACCGTTGGAATGATGAACCACTCAACCTCGATCAAGGTCGACTTCTCTGGCCAGACGAACCTGTTCGTGTGCGTGTCGTTTTCACCGTCGATCGCCCCTCAACTTGGGAACTGCATCTTCGTGGTGCGTCCTATCTCGAATTGGATATTGCATGGTCGGAAAATGTCGCATCAAAGGATGTTGATGAACCTACAAGTTCATTGCAACCAAAATCAACGTCCCTTGAGGATGTGCATTATGGAGCCCTCGTCGGAGATGATAACGATTGTTGGTCGTTTAATGTTGAACCGAACGAGATTATGCGAATTCTCATCCAATGGGAAGACGTGCCACTGGAACTGCAACAGAGCAACGGTGTTCATCGTCTCAGGACCGCTGGTGGTTTACAGGTTGCAGCCCCTGAAATCGTCACCAAAGCAGAAGGCGATGAAGTACTGACCAATTACCGATGGAGAGCACTCAGTCCCGGCGATTATATGTTCTGCTTAAATGGCCAATCCGATCGATTTCAGCCCTACATTTGGAGCGGTGTATATGCTGTTGAAAGCTCAGGGCCAACGGATGCATCGGAATTTGAAGGGAAGGTCGAATACGAAGCCCAATTCTTTGATTTTTCAAATGGAGAGGACATTGAACTGACCACACAGAGTGGAATTTTCATTTTCCCACTTATCGGATTTGTCATCTTTTTTGGTTCCCAACTCTATCGCTCAACCACCTCAAAACGATTGCGTACGTTTGTTTTCGTACCATCGATTGCAGTCCTGTTTTTGAGTGGAGTCGCTAGTCCAATGTGGGTCATGGCGAATGAGAATCAATGGGATTCTGAGTGGTCGCTCGACCAACTGCTTGAAGAACGTGTTCAGCAGCTGTGGGATGTATCAAGCCCTGCAACTCCAGAAGCGACGATGGTCGAACACGTTGGAGCGACCTTTGGTATACGAAACGGTGAATCATTGAATCTTCGGTTGGACATTGGTTCAGCATATCAACGCGAAGATGGGCGTTGGCAATTGCAGATCAGCGGGATTGATGAAATACGAATTGATCGGCTTGTTTTCAATCAGATTTTTGAAGCCCGCAATGGACGTACTATGGACGGATTGGACGAACAGATCGTGCAATTTTCGATTATCTCAACAAGGGCTCTGCTTCTCGATCTGATGATGTTAGAGGCACTCCTCGTCGTTGATGAAAAACCAACAAACGCCATACATCATATTGAAACAGCAATGATTGAAACCTCCTCGTTTGGTTCTCTCTCTTCACCAACATGGGCAACACGTCCTGCTGGAATTGATGATAGCTCCTGGAAGCGCTTGCAGACTTCCCTTTACCCCGAAAGGATTACAGTGACACTTTGCGATTGCGCATTGGATTTGCTCGATCTTCAAGTCGATTATTCCAATCAATTTGACGAGGCAGATACACCAGAATTTCGGGCGCTCGTCCAATCGAATGGAATCATACCGAACGCTGGAATTGTGGCAGGAATTTCCCTTCTCTTCTGCTTCGCATTTGTCATCGACGAGGAGAACCGCAAAAGGAAGGCGAAAAAACTCGCAGAATCGTATGCTTCAAGCGCCTCGATTTGGACTTCACTCTTCTGAGGATGACTTCTTGGCTTTCTTGGAGATGCTTTCTGCATCTTCGTCACTGATCCCCAACGCACTTTGGAAACGCTTCAAATTGGTAAGTTCAGTTTCGGTGATGATTCCATCTTCCCATGCCTCTTCGTAAGCTTGGGTAAGGAATTCTTTGTATGCATCAGGGTTGAGAAGTACGTCTCGAATCAAACCATGGTCCACGCTTCCGCTCGAATTCGGAGAGCCGGTTAACTCCATCATCGCATTGGAGCGTCGCATTTCCTTGACAGCCATATCTTTCAATCCATGGCCTGCCCAGACAGCGCCCGCAGCCACTACAGCCGCAGCAAACCACCGCATGAGGTCCGGGTCAACCAGTTCACCAGGTGTAACGAGATGGAAGAGGCCAAGTACGGCCATTCCCGCCCCACACATCACCTCAAACCAATCATTGAGATCAGGTTCGTCTGAAAACACCGATAGGCGTTGTTCAATCAAGAGTTTGCTCTGTTCGTCCATAAACCTCGTAAAAACTGGAAGGTCTTAGGCGTGTCGGCAAGCAAGTCCAAGCGCATTCCTTTTCAGCCGTTGGCGTAACCTACGGTTATGGGCGAAGGAGAGAGGTCGATTCAGAACCTATCTCTTCCCGAGCAAGCGATTCAATTTTTCTCAAAAAGTTGGGGGATTCAAGAATTGCACCCACCGCAATTTGAAGCGATGGGCCCTCTGTTCAAAGAGAACAACATACTCTTGGCAATACCGACTGCATCTGGCAAGTCATTAGTTGCTTACATAGCAATACTCAACCAACTTCTCAACGTTAATCCCGGTTCGAGGGCGGTTTACATCGTGCCGCTCAAGGCCCTTGCCAGTGAGAAGTTTGAGGAACTAAAGGAGATTGGACAACACTTAGGGCTTAAAATCGGACTCGGCATTGGGGATGCAACATCAGAAGCAAAAAACATCGATGAATCTGATATTCTCATCTGCACCTCGGAAAAACTGGATTCACTGATGCGTTCGCGCTCAGAACTGATGAGCAACGTCTCCATCGTCGTCGCAGATGAATTCCATCTTCTGCATGATGCATCCCGTGGCCCAACACTTGAGATTAATTTGACACGATTACGGACGTTGCGCCCGAATGCTCAACTCATCGCTCTCTCGGCTACAGTAGGGAATTGTGATATTCTTGCGAAATGGCTTGATGCGGTTTTGATAAAGTCGGACTGGCGTCCCGTCGATCTTGAATATTCTACATTGCATGATCGCCATCTTGAACCCAGGAAAATACAGTCATCCTCGTTGGATTCAACGCACCAAGTGCTCTCACCACCCCGCCATTTGGATGGACCTTTGAGTCATCCTTCGTGGATTGTTGTTCAAGACACAATCGAGCAAGGCGGACAAGTATTGGTGTTCGTCGGGACCCGGCGAAGTGCGCAATCTGAAGCCAAGAAACTCTCGGAACGAGTAAAGAAACGATTTGCAAAAGAACAACCTGAACGCTTGGTTGAACTTGAGCAACTTGCAGAAACTTTGGAAGGTCGAAGCCAAACCAGCATGGGCGAACTTCTTGCACATTGCATACGAGGTGGCGTGGCTTTCCATCATGCAGGCTTAACCCATCGACAGCGGCAAACCATTGAATCCGGTTTCAAGAAAGGTACAATCCTCGCATTGTGTGCAACACCTACCCTTGCTGCAGGTGTGAATTTACCAGCAAGGAGGGTCCTCGTTAGAGACATAAAACGCTGGGATGATGGAATGAGTCGTCCGCTCCCAGTCATGGAGGTCCATCAAATGCTGGGAAGGGCTGGACGCCCTCGGTACGATTCGATCGGTGAAGCATGGGTCTTGTGCAAGGGAACAGATGGGTGGCAAATTGCGGACGACGTCAGTGAGCGTTACTTCTTCGGCCCAATCGAGGATATTTCATCGAAATTATCGGCTGAGCCCGCAATGCGCATGCACTTGTTGTCGTGTGTTGCAACGGGAGGTCTGCTCCATCGTGAAGCGATTGGATCGTTCTTCGATGCAACATTTCTCGGAACAACCATGCCGAACACCCAACTTCAGGAACGATTGGATTCTATGCTGGATTGGTTGGTTGAAGAACGATTTCTGCGACGGCTGGGTATTGATGAAACGTTCGAGGCACGTCGGCAAGACAAAGCGATGGATGACGAGGAGACATGGAATGATGATGTGCCTGTTTGGGTCAATGTTGCACAAGAATCCGGCGGAGTTTCGCTACAAGAAGAGCGTCAGACAAGACACGTGCCCTCCCCGCACGGCAAACCTTCACTCGGTTTTGTAGCAGCCACTTCTCTGAACAATGTCGGTGGATGGAACCAAACGCTTGGTGAGCCGCCTGCAATGAAATATGAAGCGACACCAATGGGCGAACGGATTGCACAATTGTACCTTGACCCGTTGTCTGCATCAATCCTACGTACTGGGATGCGTCGTGCGGTCCGCAGAATGGTTCGTCAGGATGGCCCTGTGAGTGAATTTGGACTTACTCATCTCGCGTGCAGCACCCCTGATTTTGCATCATTGTGGGCGAAAACTTCTGACCTAACCCTCGGTTCAGATTTGCAACTCAAAGCCGCAGCAGTTGAGGATGAACTTCTTTACGAAATTCCTTACGAGGAGCGCCACCTTGGCCTTGTAAAATCTGCGTGGTGCCTTGAGCACTGGTTTGAAGAAGAAACAATGCGCGAAATGGAAAAGCAACTCGATGTGTCCCCAGGTGATGTTCATCATCGAGTTGATTTGATGGATTGGTTGTTGTACGCCGCTCGCGAAATCTTACTTACTGACGACGTCTTTGCGGACGAACACATGCCAATTCTTGCCCAACTCTCCTCAAACCTCGACACACTGCGCCAGCGCGTTCGACACGGTTGCAAACCAGATCTGCTGAAACTGGTCAAAATACGTCATGTTGGTCGCCAGCGAGCCCGATCTTTGGCCTCTATTGGAATCCGGACACCAAAAGATGTGCTTGAAATGACACACAGAGATCAACAAAAGGTAGCATCCTGGAGAGGATGGGGTCCAAAGCTGGTCGACAACATCATGGCAGAAGTCAAGAAAGTCGTTCAACGCGACGATGGAAAGGCTCCGGTCAAGAAACGTGGTGATGATATGCCACTTGATGGCGAATATCAGGCGTAGACTTGATGAGCCATGATGAATCAGAACGTTGCAATGTGGGAAACATTTCCTTGCTGGTCATGGGAAAGCCCCGAACCTCTTGAATTGAAGTCCTTTGTTCAATCCTTCCAAAAAATCGTCCCCGACCAGCGGTGGGTGTTTTGCCGTTCTGATGTTGCTCAAACCCCACGCCAATTGTGGACTGCAGCAACTATCAGCAATCGAAATACTGAACGGGGCACGGCTCAAGCACGAACACTTGATGCTGAATTCTTGCGCGTCTTGGCAGGAACCCACAACGTCTCGGAAGCTTTCAAGCGAGCGGGTCTTCAAAACGGTGCAATGGCAGGATGGCTTCTCCACATTCCAGACCACTCCTCTTTGGAAGATATACAAACAACGGGAAAAAAGGCTGAGCAATTGCTGGAAAATCTTGGTTTATCGAAGACTTCCTCGGAATTGGAAGTAAATGTTGATGGGGCAAAAAATCTCGGTATTGCACTGGATGAAAATATAGATTTGAGCCGAATTGAGGCGTCGTTAATCGGCCACATCCTTCTAGCTGATGTAAGCAGTTCTCAGTAAGAGATACAATCGCGAGCGTTGTGAATGGAAGTCAACAAGCGACCAATCGTTCAATAGGGAAAGTTGAGTTGAGCAAAGACTTCAAACACCACCCTCTCCTTGGCGAAGCATGGTCATCCAATCACAGAATGCATCGGGCCACGTCCGCTCAACGAAATACCTCGACCGCACTCGAATGAACAACGCTCTTGATCAGGCTCTGGATTTTGGAGCAACCTATGCCGAGATACGCCTCATGGCTGAGACAACATCCTCCGTTCGCCTCAAAGATGGTCAATTGGAACATGCTATTCCTGGACAAGAAATAGGCGCCACACTCCGAATCCTTGCAGACGGTGCGTGGGGTGTACACTCCACTACCGATATCTCGAACATTCCCAACGAAATTGAATCGACGGTGAAACTTGCCAGAGCTGTTGCGGCTCGTCGACCGAGTGGCTCGAAGCCCATTCAACTCGCTGAAGTGCCTGTTCTTCAAGACGAAATTCACTGGCGGCCAAAGAAAGACGTTCGAAACACAGATCTCCAAACAAAGTTGGACATGCTTCAGAGCATCCACGCATCCGCTGACGATGATGAACGAATCATCTCCGTTGCTTGTGGTTGGTCCGATGAGCATTTGCACACAGAATTGCTTACAACCGAAGGTATGGACCGAACTTGGTCCTTCCAACGCTCAATGGTTAACGGCATGGTGACCGCAAGAGACGGTGGCGATCCTGTTTCCTATAGAATGCGTCATGGTGGCGAAGGGGGTCTCGAACTTATCGAAGCCTGCGACCTTGGAGGACTAGGCGATCATGCTCGCACCTCGGCCCTTCGATTGCTCAAAGCAGGGCGCGCTCCAAGTGGAAAACTCCCGCTCATTGCAGACCGTGACTTGACCGGCGTGTACATTCACGAAGCACTCGGTCATCCTTGCGAAGCAGACCTTGTTGCTGCAGGAGATTCATGTCTCGATGGAAAACTTGGTCAGAAGATAGGGAACGACATCGTCACGGTTGTTGACGACCCAACCATGCGTGGAGGTTACGGGGCCTACCCAATCGACGATGAAGGTCTCGACGTGCGCGAAAAAACCCTGATCAAGAATGGTATCCTTACCGACTACCTCAACCACCGAGAAACCGCACACCACTTTGGTATCGAACCAAACGCAGGAGCACGTGCTCAGGACGGGTTGCATCACCCACTTGTTCGTATGTCGAACACGATGATTATGGGCGGTTCCTACACGGACATCGATGAACTTGCTGAGGAGATTCAGTACGGTGTTTATGCTTGCGGCTCAAGAGGCGGACAAGTGGACACGGGCCGAGGTTCGTTCCAATTCGCCGCACAAGAAGCATATCTCATCGAAAATGGAGAAATCACAACACCCCTGCGCGATGTGAGTGTAAGTGGTTTGACGCTGCAAATTCTCAACGATGTAGATGGTTTGACAAAGGATGCAAAACTTGCAAGCCCAGGTTTCTGCGGTAAAGGCCAAACCGTACCTGTCGGTGATGGTGGCCCAATCATGCGCATTCGCGAAGCACTGGTGGGATGATCGTGATTCCGGACGATGCCGTCGACCGGCTCCTTGATGGATGTCAAACAATCGCAAAACAATGCGAGGCGCAAAATATCCAAGGTTGGGAAATCGTTGCTTCACAAGGCTACGGCCGTTCACTCGATATCGAAGCAGTTC